>JBKGYK010000049.1:0-25066 GCA_046546095.1 Bacteroidales bacterium | reverse complement strand
GCTGCTGAGCCGGAAGCCAGACCGTATTGCTTTTTATTCACCGAGCTCATGATGGTATTCATATTTGGTGATGAGAACAAGGCAAATCCGAAGCCTACCCACACGAGAATAAGTACGATCACCCACAAAGCTGTGGATACGGTAAGCAAGCCAAGAGCTCCCAGACCGATCGTACACATACCCATACCAATTGTTGTAAGATAACGTGGTTGAATCCTATCGGATATCCGGCCTGCCACCGGTGAAAACACAGCCATTACAGCAGGCTGAGCCACCAAAACAATCCCGGCATCACGTGGTGTCAGACCCTGAATTTTCTGCAGATAAAGACTCAATAAAAACACAATGGCAAATGTAGCACTGTAATTGATCAGTGCTGCCAGGTTAGAATAGGAAAACAAACGGTTCTCTGTGTATAACTTCGTGTCAATCACGGGTTTTTCTGAACGGCTTTCAAGCATCCAAAAAATCAACAAAGCCATACCACCACCGGCCATCATAAGCCAGCCTGATAATTCAGGTATTCGTGATGAGCCATACACCAAAGCAATCAGCCCCAGCATATAAAACACGGTACCTTTCATGTCAATTTTTCCGTTGACAGACGCTGTGTAATGATCTTTCCCTAAAAACAACATGGCTACAGCAGTGGTAATTACTCCAAGCACAGCCGACACATAAAACAAGGAGCGCCAGCCAAGGTATTGTGTCAGTAGGCCGCCTGCAAAGGGACCAAATGCCAGACCCAGATAAACAGCAGCCACGGATATTCCCAACACCTGCCCTCTTTGCTGAGGAGGAAAAGCGGATACAAGTATTGCCGGGCCGGTAGTTGTAGTCAGTGCAGCTCCTATTCCCTGAACAAAACGAAATACAATAAGCCACTGCCCCGAACCCGCAAGCCCGCACAGCAAGGTTGCCAGGGTGAAAATCACAACACCTGTTTTAAACAAACGACGGATCCCGGACAAGTCACTTAACCGGCCTACAGGTAGCAAAGTCATTGCCGTGGCAAGCAAAAATGCTGTATGGATCCAGCTAAGTTTCACTGCATCCAGTCCAAATTCTTTTTCAATTGCAGGCAGGGCAATGTTCACCGAGGAAATCAGAAAAGTTCCCATGAAGGCAGTGATTGCCACAATAATCAATATTGATATTTGTTTTTTGTCCCAGGCCATAATCGAAATGATATCAAGCCCTGCAAGGTAGAATATTACGCAGTGCTTTCCAAATGCAGACCGGAGGACAATGCTACTTTGACCGTTCATGGTCATATCATGGAGAAACCATCAGTCAGTAATCAATCAAAATTACACCAGGATTCACAGATATTTTACGCTCCATTCCATGAAATTTTGTTTCTTTATCATGAAAAACAAAAGATGCTATGGAATCGGTCATTCAGCTTAAAAAGTTAAGCAAATATTATGAGATGGGTACCCAGACAGTAAAGGCCTTACGCTCAGTTGACCTGGAAATAAAACGCAACGAATATGTTGCCATCATGGGCCCGTCGGGCAGCGGCAAATCCACTTTGATGAACATTGTCGGATGCCTGGACTCCCTGACAAGGGGCAACTACATCTTAAACGGCACAGATGTCAGCAAAATGAGTGATGACGAACTGGCAGACATTCGAAACAAGGAAATTGGCTTTGTCTTTCAGGTTTTCAATCTGCTACCCAGATTTTCTGCTCTCGATAATGTGATGCTACCACTGGTATATGCAGGACTTAAAAAGAAAGAACGGGAAAAGCGTGCCATTGAAGTACTTGAGTCTGTAGGGCTCGGTGACAGAATGGAACACAAACCCAATGAGCTCTCGGGAGGACAGAGACAACGTGTGGCAGTCGGTCGTGCACTGGTAAACAAGCCTTCCATTATTCTGGCCGATGAACCCACTGGCAACCTTGATACCAAAACCTCTCTTGACATCATGCGGCTATTTGAAGAAATCCACAAACTGGGAAACACAATTGTTCTGGTAACACATGAGGAAGATATCGCGCAACATGCCCGCAGGATTGTTCGTTTAAGAGATGGTAAGATTGAATCAGATGAGTTAAACAAAAAACCAATCATGCTTGTTACTGGCTGAATTATGGACAATAAAATTTACACAAAACAGGGAGATAAAGGCGGCACGGGATTACTGGGAGGACATAAAGTCCGGAAAAACCATAAACGCCTGGAGGCATACGGAACAATTGACGAACTGAATTCCTGGATTGGGATGATTCGTTCCTATCCGGTACAACAACACAAAAAGGAAATCCTTATTCAAATACAACGGCGATTGTTTATGATTGGCTCTTATTTGGCATGGGACAAAGAAAATGCCACACAAAAAATTGAAGATCTGCCAATGATAAAAAACGAAAACGTAGAGTGTCTGGAAGAAGAAATCGACAAAATGAATGATGATTTGCCGGAATTGAAGAATTTTATCATGCCGGGTGGTGATCCACAGGTTTCTGCATGCCATCTTGCCAGAACCGTCTGCAGACGCGCAGAACGCAGGGTTGTTGATGTCTCTGAAGAAACAAATCTGAATCCTGTCATTGTCAGATACCTGAACCGCTTATCCGATTACTTTTTCGTGCTTGCAAGGCATTTATCGCATGAAAAAAAATATGGTGAAATTTTATGGAAAAAGGATGTTTAATTAAAAACTTTTTATTTACATTCGCAGTCCTGAAAAAACCAAGATAAAAACGCGAATTTTATGTATTGGACATTGGAATTAGCATCAAAACTAGAAGACGCTCCCTGGCCGGCAACAAAGGAGGAGCTCATTGATTATGCAATCCGCTCGGGAGCGCCACTTGAAGTTATTGAAAACCTTCAGGAAATTGAAGATGAAGGAGAAGCATACGACAGCATAGAAGACATCTGGCCTGATTACCCAAGTAAAGATGACTTCTTTTTTAACGAAGATGAGTATTAGCGCAGATAAAACAAACAGCCATCCCGTTTTAGTTAACCCGGGAAAATACAAACTGAAAAGCCGGCCATAATACCCGGTCTATATTATTTCCGATGATGTAAGTTTTCCGGTAAATTCCAGGCTATACTCATCTGGCCTTACGTTAAAGGTTCTAATGCAATTTCCGTGGAAAATTTTACCAATCGCATTTCAAAATGATTAATCGAGACGTTTTAATATTATTATATGCTTTTGTTAGATTATTGTGTAAAGGCTCTTGAGCAAGCAAAAAGAAAGAATAAATGGGCTTTAGCCCTGCTTATTGAGAAGGAGTATTCACCCGATGACTTTTGGTTTCGCCTTACAGTCAAAAGATGAATATACCTCAGAATTCATAAAATCATATCAGGGCTAAAGCCCTTTCTTTTTTATATTTCGCCTCAAAACCCCGACATAAATGCCGGGCTTAATCGGCTCTGGTTAAGTACACGCTTTCCCTCCATCCTTCAGGTCGGGAGTGATAAGAACATGAAAGATGGAATGGGCTTTAGCCCTCACAGTATTTTTTCTAATTCTTAATTTCTTACTCAACAGTAACAATTCAATCATTACCCACTCCTGTCTGCCTTAGGCATGTAAATTTGCAGTAGAACCACTTTAAATATCAGAATTATCAGACCATTTTTTATTTTCGCCAAATTGTCACTGATTCCTATAACATACTGGAATAAATTCCCGGACTGCATTATTCCAAAGCTTGAAAACACACTAACCATGTTTCCCCTCAAGATAAAAAAACCTCAGGTATAATTTTATAGATTAGTATGATTAGCAGGTGCATCCATTTTGTGTTTTATGCTATCTTAGTCATTTACTTTTAACGAAACATTATTTTATGAAAAAAAATGGATTACTACTCCCCTTTATCCTGATTTTCTGCAACATACAGGCCGAAAACTGGACAAAAATCCAACAGGATGCTCAGACAGAACCCAAGATACAAATGGTTCCTTCTGACAAAAATACCGAGATCATCAAATTTGAAGTGAATGCTTACAAGCTTGAACGTGTACAGACACCCAGAGGCATTGCTCATACAATACAATCCCCGGAAGCGAGTCCCTTGCTGGAAAGCGGAGCCCCTGACATTCCCAAATTAACCACATCACTGATTATTCCGAATGACAAAGCCACAGAAATAGAGGTGGTATATTCAGACTATACCGAAATTCATGATATCGATATTGCTCCTTCAAAAGGCAACCTGCTGAGAACCCAGGATCCCGACCTTGTGCCATTTACCTATGGTGAAGCCTATCAGCAAAATGCATTTTTCCCCGCCTCAGAGGCAGATGCATCTGATCCCTACATCATCCGGAATTTCAGAGGTCAGTCTGTTACCGTTTTTCCTTTCCGCTACAACCCGGTTGAAAAGGTACTCAGGATTTATACCGATATTACTGTTAAAATAACAAGCTCATCAGACGCTACTACTGTCAATGCGCTGGATAACACCACACAACCCGAGATGACAAGCGATTTTGTTGATATCTACAAAAATCATTTCATCAATTATTCCGAAGACAAATACACCCCGCTTGAAGAAGGCACTCCCGGCCGTATGCTGATTATATCCCATGCTGATTTTATGGATGAGATGGCAGACTATGTTCAGTGGAAACGGCAAAAAGGCATTGAAACTGAAATGGTAGATATCACTGATGTAGGCTCTAACGCAGCAGACATCGCAAGCTATATTGAAACTGAATTCACAACCAACGGATTGAATTATGTATTGCTCGTTGGCGATGCCGCTCAGGTTCCAACCAATGAAACCGGCAGCGACAGTGATAATGAATACGTTTACCTGCTGGGGGATGATCATTATGCCGATTGCTTCATCGGACGCCTCAGTGCTGAAACCGGTGCAGATGTCACCAATCAGGTAAACAAAATCATCGAATACGAACGTGATTACGACAATACCAACACCTGGATTGAAAATGCCTTTGGATCTGCTTCCAGTGAAGGCGGTGGTGGCCAGGGTGATGATGATGAGTCTGATGTTGAACACATGGACAATATTGCCACAGATCTTGAAACCTATGGTTACACTGTTACCAATGTAAATCAGGATGGTGGCAGCAATGCCCAGATATCTGCTGCTGTTAATGCAGGTACCAGCGTGATGAACTATGTGGGGCATGGCTCCGAGACGACATGGGTCAATACAGGTTTTTCCAACACTGATGTCAATGCACTGACCAATACCAACGTGTATCCTTTTATCTGGAGTGTGGCATGTGTCAATGGTGACTTTAAAAACGCCACATGTTTTGCTGAAGCATGGCAGCGCGCCAGTGACAACGGAAATCCAACCGGCTCCGTTGGCATACTTGCCTCCACCATCAATCAGTCGTGGGCATCACCCATGGCCGCCCAGGATGAAATGAATGATCTGCTTGTAGAATCCTATACCGATAACATCAAACGTACATTTGGCGGACTTTCTTTTAATGGAATATTTCTCATGATAGATGAATACACATCTGATGGGGAAAACATGGCCGATACCTGGACACTTTTTGGTGATCCGTCTATGATGGTTCGCACCAAAACACCGGCCGATATGACAGTCACACACAATGGTGTTTTGAATGTCGGAGTTGCAACCTATACGGTGAACTGCGATGCAGAAGGCGCACTGGTTTCACTAAGCAAAGAAGAAGATGGCGAAACCATTATTCTTGGCACAGACTATATTTCCGGTGGTTCTGCTACGGTAGATATAGATGCTTTCAATGCGCCCGGCAACATGAAAATAACCGTCACAGCATTTGATAAAGTGACGTATCAGGATGATGTTATGGTGATTGTGCCTGATGGCCCATACGTGGTACTTAACCAGGTTATTGTGGATGACGCCGATGGTAACAGCGATGGTCAGTTGAACAACAATGAGTCTGTTCTGCTGGATATCAGCCTTGAAAATGTAGGTGTCGATACTGCTTATGCAGTTTCTGCAGACATTTCAACGGGAAACACTGAACTCAGCATATTGGATAATACCGCTGATTATGGCGATATGAATGCGGATGCCATTGCTACGCAGGACGATGCTTATGCCATTAGCCTGGCTGACGGCCTTGCTGATCAAAGCATCATCCCCATCGAATTTTTAATCACAGATAATGACAGCGGTTCGTGGACTGCATCACATAATTTGGTGGTTCATGCTCCTGATCCCGAATTATCCTTTGTTGAGGTTGATGATGCCGCCGGCAACGGTAACGGAATTCTGGATCCCGGTGAAACCGCAGATATTATTTTCCAGATTGAAAATGCCGGACACAACGTAGCGGTAAGTGGCAATTGCGATATTCTTATAGCTGAAAACGCATCTGCAGAAAACAGCAGTGCTTCTGTATCGGACATTGCTGCCGGCGATGCCACAACAGTTACCTACACCATTAATGTGGATGAAGGTGTTCCGGCAGGCAGCAATATGCCCGCAAATCTGACATACACCAGTGGAGCCTATTCGGCTGAGCTTGAAATCAACCTGCCAATCGGTCTGCAGATGGAAACCTGGGAAAGTGAGGATTTCCTGACTTACGACTGGGAAAACGACGAAAACAACCCATGGATTATTGTCACTGATGAGGTTTATGAGGGTGAACATGCCTCAAAATCCGGTGATATCACCCATGATCAAACATCTGCACTTACTATCAACCTGGATGTGACAACCGCCGGTGAGGTATCTTTCTTTAAAAAAGTATCATGTGAAGCTGGTGAAGAATGGTGGGGCAGCTATTACTGGTATGATAATCTGGCATTTTATATTGATGATAACTTAGAAGGACAGTGGGATGGCGAAGTTGACTGGTCACAGGAAAGCTATCCTGTCTCTACAGGACAACATGAACTGAAATGGGAATATGTCAAAGATGCTGTGGAAAGTGGTGGACAGGATGCTGCCTGGATTGATGATATCATTCTCCCGCCGCACGATCAGGTAACCATGATCCGTCAGAATCAGGTGGATGTGTCGGATTTTGAATTCAGCATCAGTCCAAACCCCGTTGCTGAAATGGCTCACATCAAATTTGATCTTGATAAAGCCGCTGAGGTTGATATCAGATTGCTGGATGTGCACGGACGTCAGATCAGAAGCCTGTACAATCAGGACAGCCCGGAAGGACAGTATCAAGTAGCATTTGACGTTAGTTCATTGCCTGCAGGCATGTATATCGTCAGCCTGAATGCAGGACAAAAACAAATTACCGAACAATTGATTATTACCAAATAAAAATTATGCAGTGCTGCTCATTTGAGTGGCACTGCTTTTTAATTCCGATACCATGAAACGGACATTTTTTGTTAACGCATTGATATTGCTGACCCTTAGCGTATCAGCTCAGAATTATCTGCCCGATTCCCTGCAAAGCAAGTATCATATGCTTACCTGGGAAGAGCTTGATAATCACAAAAAAGGAACAAAAGACAGCAGAAGCATCACACCAACCCCTCCACCAGAGGGCTTTGTAAGAAACATTGCTGAATGGGAGCCCAATCAGGGGGTTATTATTGCCTACCCAACCGGCTATTATGGCGGGTTTGGGATTCCGGTTTCCCTGATTCAGCAATTGGCAGACATCACCCATGTGTACCTGCTTTATGCATCATCAGAAGATTTATCTGACATTCAGAATGAACTCAACAACGGCAGCGTCAATACGGAAAATGTCAGTTATCACGAAATTGCCATCAATACCTACTGGACACGGGATTTTTCGCCCTGGTTCATTCAGCATGGCAGCACCCCGGAAGCGGGCATTGTAAATTTCGAATACAACCGCGACCGCCCCGATGACAACAACGTCCCCGTTGATTTTGGCGGCATACTTGATGTGGATGTGTTTGGCATGGAAGTGGTACATACCGGCGGAAATTACATGTGCGATGGCATGGGAAAAGCTGCCTCTACTACGCTTGTTTATGATGAAAACGCATCCGGCACATATTACGGCATCTCCTCTGCTGAAGTGGACAACCGCATGGAAGATTATCTTGGTATTACCGATTACATTGTAGTCGATGATCCCATGGATGACTACATCGAACACATTGATTGTTGGGCAAAATTCCTTGATGTGGACAAAGTACTCATTGGTGAAGTACCCGTATCGGATTCCCGTTACGAGGATTACGAAGCAGCGGCTGATTATTTTGCCAATCAGACAAGCTCTTATGGAAATAATTATGAAGTGTACCGCGTATACAGCCCCGATGGCCAACCATACACCAATTCACTCATCATGAATGGCCATGTCTTTGTTCCCGTGCCGGCTTCCGGACCGCAGGATGCCTGGAACGATGATGCCATTGCCGTATATGAAGAAGCCATGCCCGGTTATCAGGTACATGCCGTGGAAAACACCACAGCACCAGCCTGGCAATCTACAGATGCACTGCATTGCCGCACCCACGAAGTAGCTGATGTTGAAATGCTGCATATCTATCATTCTGCCCTATACGGCTTGTATGAACCGGGCAGTGATTATGATATTTCTGCAGATATTGCTTCCTATGGCGACAATGATTTGATTGCCGATAGCCTGCGGGTGTATTACCGTGTCAATCATGGCAACTGGCAATATGAAATCATGACCAATGAAACCGGCAACACATACACCGCAAGCATCCCTGAGCAAAATGCCGGCGACAGCATCGAATACATCATCCGCGCAAGCGATATCAGTGGGCGCACAGAAAGCCATCCATACATCGGCTTTCCGGATCCGCACCAGTTTGTCATTGATGGTTCTTCAGAATCCATCAGGAATCATAGCAGAGCAGTTATTTCCTGTTTCCCCAATCCGGTGAACGATCAGCTAAATCTGGCATTGCACCATTTTGCCAATGAAAATGCTGAACTTATCATCACGGATGTCAACGGAAAAACAGTAAGGCACATCAGTCTGGACAATGCAGACGACTGGACCCTGCTAAAGATTAATGTTGACGATCTGCCGGCCGGGACCTATATGATCCGCGTCATTGGTGAACGCAGCTTTGCAACCAGCAAATTTGTTCGTCAATAGGGTATTGCACCTAACCTGCCAGATTTCCATGCATCGTAGAAACAGATTATAATTTTGAAATATACCTTCGGGTCATGCCGACCTCGTCAGGTTGGTGTGTCTCTGCATTGAAGGATAGGTTGTGATTTTGAGATATAGATTTGATTCCGGATTGATATGTCTGGTTGGGTTGTATAAAAACAATTGTGAATTATTCTGTTCATTTCTTTATGCGAAAAGTCATCAGCTTGCGTTTCAATATCTCTATCTTTGAATAAGAAAATTAGAATCTAACTTATGGCAGCAAAAAAGAAAAAGATTTTCGTGCTGGACACCAACGTACTGCTGCACGATTTCAATTCCATCTTTAAATTTGAGGAGAACACCATTGTATTGCCCATTGTGGTTTTGGAGGAACTGGATCACTTTAAAAAAGGAAATGATCTGATTAATTTCCATGCCCGCGAATTCACCCGTGTGCTGGATAATCTGAGTGGTGATTTTGACACCAACAAAGGTATACCTCTGGGTGATGGCCTGGGGAAGATGTATATTGAAACGGGAAAAGCCTTTTCTTCTGAGCTTTCCAATTCTTTTCCCGAGCATATACCCGATCACCGTATTCTGGCCATAGCTGAATACTGGAAAAAAGAAAAGCCAACTCAGCAGGTTATTCTTGTCACCAAGGATATTAACCTGAGGGTGAAAGCCAAATCCCTCGGCCTGAAAGCACAGGATTACGAAAACGATAAGGTTACGGATATTGATCAGATACAATCGGCAGCGGTAATCAAAGATGCCATACCGGCAGATCTGATTGCACGATTGTACGAAGAGTCCGAAGGCATTGATGTGGAAGAATTCAAGCTTGATCATGAACCACACCCTCATCAGTACTTTATCATGAAAAACGGGTCTGCTTCTGCTCTGGCACATTATGATGCGGAGCGCCGTGTTATTGAACGGGTAGAAAAAATCAATGCATACGGAATAGAACCACGAAATGCAGAACAGGCTTTTTCCATGGATGCACTTTTGAGATCCGATATTCAGCTGGTGGCTTTGACCGGAAAAGCAGGAACGGGGAAAACACTTCTGTCCCTGGCGGCTGCTCTTCAACAGCGACGAAAATTCCAGCAAATTTACCTGGCCAGGCCCATTGTTCCGCTTTCAAACCGGGATTTGGGCTATTTACCGGGCAATGCCCAGGAAAAAATCGGGCCCTATATGGCACCGCTGTTCGATAACCTATCGGTGATCAAGCATAATTTCAAACAAACCAGTCCTGATTTTCAGCGCATTGACGAGATGTTGCAAAATGAAAAACTGGTCATTGAACCCCTGGCCTATATTCGTGGCCGGAGCCTGTCACGGGTATATTTCATCATAGATGAGGCTCAGAATCTCACTCCACATGAAGTAAAAACCATCATCACCAGAGCTGGAGAAGGAACCAAACTCATTTTCACCGGTGATATTCAGCAGATTGACTCACCATACCTGGATCTGAAGTCCAATGGATTGTCATATCTTGCTGAAAAAATGCGGGGCCAGCAGGTCTTTGCTCACATCAACCTGGTAAAAGGCGAGCGTTCCGAGCTTGCAGAACTGGCATCTGATTTACTGTAAGCTATGCAGACAAAACTTGCTGTTGTCATACTCAACTGGAATGGAAGGCACTTTCTGGAAAAGTTCCTCCCCGGAATTCTGGAACATTCCAGGCTGCCCGGTGTACGCATTATTGTTGCCGATAATGCATCTACAGATAATTCTCCGGAATGGTTGAAAGCCAATTATCAGGATGAGGTGGATGTGCTGGCTTTTGACCGAAATCATGGCTTTGCCGGAGGGTATAACCATGTGTTTGAACAGGTAAAAGCTGATGTTATATGCCTTCTGAATTCCGATGTGGAAATTCGTGGTCCCTGGCTGGAGCCAGTGATGAATTACCTGGATAACAACCCGGATGTGAAAGCGGTATGCTCAAAGCTGAGAGATCAGAAGCGGCCTGATTATTTTGAATATGCCAGTGCTGCCGGAGGATTTATTGACAAATTCGGTTACCCCTTTTGTCGTGGCCGCATTTTTGAAGAAATTGAAAAAGATCAGGGGCAGTATGATGATATAACGGATGTGCTCTGGGGTGCCGGCGCTGCTTTGTTTGTCAGACGTAACGACTGGCTGAAGCTGGGCGGACTGGATGAGGATTTTTTCGCGCATATGGAAGAGATCGACCTTTGCTGGCGGATCAAAAACAGTGGCGGAAGGGTGGTGTGTGTGCCACAATCCGTTGTATACCACGTGGGTGGCGGTACGCTGCCAAAAAACAATCCGCGCAAAACCTTTCTGAATTTCAGAAACAACCTGTGGATGCTTCAGAAAAACCTGCCCCAACACCGTCTGTTTGTGGTTATGTTTACACGCTTTTGGCTGGATATTTTTGCCAGCATGATGTTTCTTTTCGGTGGACGCAGCAAGGATGCAGGGGCTGTATACAAAGCCTGGTTTAACATGTGGAAAACGCGCCGCAAAACTTTTGCCAAACGGCGCAGGTTGAAAACCATACAGGCAAACAGGCATTCGTCCGGATTTTATAACGGCAGCATTTTGTGGCAGCATCATGTGAAAAAGGTAAAACGATTTAATGATTTGAATATTGACAAGCAGTGATAATATGGAAAAACAACAGAACTTTTTGCAGCTCGTAAAAAAGCGGCAGTCGCAGCGAAAGTACTCAGACAAACCGGTGGAAAAGGAAAAGCTCGAGCGTTGCCTGGAAGCTGCACGTCTGGCACCATCGGCATGCAATGCGCAGCCGTGGAAATTTGTGGTGGTGGATGATAAAGAACTAAAAAACAAGGTGGCCGATACCACCAGCAACCGCCTGTTACCACTTAATCACTGGACAAAGCAGGCACCAATCCACGTGGTGCTGGTTCTGGAAAAACCCAATTTCACATCCAAAATCGGTGAAATGGTGCGGGATAAAAAGTTTATTCTGATGGATGTGGGCATAGCTGCGGAGCATTTTTGCCTGCAGGCTGCTGATGAAGGTCTGGGAACCTGCATGGTGGGATGGTTTAATGAAAAAAAGGTAAAGGAATTGCTGGACATACCGGAATCAAAACGTGCCATGCTCATCATCACCCTGGGATACCCCGAAGGAGAACACCGGGAGAAAAAGCGCAAGGATATGGATGAAATTGTCAGTTATAACCGGTATCCAGGCTCTCACTAAGCGAATCAGTGACAGGAAAACCTGTGACAACAACCTCGTATTGAAGGAATATATTATGTTTGGAATGTACCTTCGAATCATGCAGACCTGACAGGTTGTTGTGTCTGTTGAGGGTTTAGTACAAAAAGCCAAAAAGCCAGAGAGGTATTTCCCGTTTGTAACCTGTCTCGATTTCATCCAGAGCCAACCACGCATTATCCATATTTTTTATTTGTGTGTGGGTTTTGTTTTTTCCTCCTATTTCAAAAACCTGGCCATCAACAAGGAAGTCACCTTTCAATGGATAAAAAACATCATGATTTTGGCTCACCTGATTCAGAAAAAAGCTTTCCCGGAGATTTCCCGTATTGGTGTTATCGGTGTTCAGAGCGTGCATGAGGTTTGGATGGTAAAGGTATATCTTTTCCGGTTTGCTTAGTTTGCTGATGCCTTTGCTTTCTGCATAGAGGCTGTTTATGAGCATGGCTTCCCTGATGTAAATCAGGTAATCTTTGAGTGTATTTTTGGAAATTCCAATACGCTCACTGAGTTTGGTGAGGTTGGGTTTGAAGGGAACGCTTTCAGAAATGATGTAAAGCAGTTGTTTGATCTTGTTTATGTTGTGGTAATTTATGCCGGCAATATAAGGCAGGTCCGTTTCCAGTACTTCAAGTATGGTGGCATTGAGTTTTTTGAGGTAATTGACTGAGTTTTCAATGAAGAAAGGATAATAACCTGACTTGATGTACTCATTGTATTTTTTAATTGGCAGTGTTCTTGTCCAGATTGTTTTGCTGATTTTCGGATGCTGGCTGAGTATTTTCCCGAGACTGTATGCCGGGAAATTTGTGTTTTCGGTGATGTTGATGTATTCACGCAGTGACAATCCGGGAAGATTGTAAACCACGCTTCGCCGGGATAAATCAGCTCTGCCTTTTTTTATTTTAAGCAGGGATGAACCGGTGTAAACCAGTTTAAGTTTCTTGTGCTGGTCGTATAGGTTTTTTATTTCATTTGACCAGGTAGGGTAGTTGTGAACCTCATCCAGAAAGACATGTGTGCCTCCATTTTTCACAAAACTGTCAACAAAGTCAGAAAGTGAGTTTTCTGTAAAGTACAGATCGTCCAAACTCAGGTATACGGCTGTGGATGTGTTGAGTTTTGTTTTTAGGTATTGAAGCAAGAGTGTTGTTTTCCCAACACCTCTGCTCCCAAGGATGCCAATAAGCCGTTCGTTCTGGTTTAACCAGGAAATGTGAGGACGGATATAATTTGTTTGAACGTCTTCAATGGCTCGTTCCGATTTTGCAATGATGCTTCTCATGATTCATATTTTGATGTAAAAGTACAAAATTAATCAATACGTTAATCAAAATTTAACTATAACGGTCAGTAGACTGACCAATATGTATCTAAAACGATCAATGAGCTGATTGAAATATTTGCGGCCACGCGGAGGGCGGCAGCCTGCGGACTCAGATGCCGGCAGGATGCAGGCAGAGCAGAGTGACCAGCGGCTTTGCCCGGCGGAACGAAGTGGAGACGGGAAACTCCTGAAATGCCTTGTCAGACTGCCGGCATATGAGACCGCAGCTATAGCCCGCAGAGTGAAATGCCGCCCAAATCATAAAATCAACAGAAAAATAAACATGATTCCACAGGGATTGTTACCTTTAAAATCAAATAAACAACATGTCATTGAAAAGCATCAGTACGAAAAATAAGGCCTTAAGCATCAATATGGATGCTTCAAAATATGGTGTGCTGGCTGAAATCGGTGGGGGACAGGAAGTGGCACGTGCCTTTTTTCAGGCCGGTGGCGCATCGGGAACGGTGGCCAAATCCATTTCCGCTTACGATAAAACCTTTAGTGATGCCCTGTACAATGAGCATCAGCCGGGTCGCTATGTGTCTGAAGACCGTTTGATGAAAATGCTTCAAAACGAGTACGATGAGCTGGAACGCACCCTGGATGCAAAACGGGCAGAGGAGACCACGTATTTTGTGTTTGCCAATACGGTGGAGACCCTGAATTATCAGAAAACAAATCAGGGTCATGGCTGGCTTGGGATGCGCTTTCAGTTGAAGCCGGGAGGGCCTGTGAATACAGTGGTGCTACATGCTTTGTTTCATGAAAACGATGCATCCCTGCAACAATACTCTCTCGGAGCACTTGGTGTGAATTTGATATATGCCTGTTTTCATCACGCACACAAGCCCAACGCCTTTTTGCGTTCCCTGATGGACAATCTGGACAGAGAACGGGTGGAAATCAACATGCTCACCATGCAGGGCGATGACCTTAACTATGTGGATAACCGCCTGTTGAGTGTGCAGCTTGTGAAAAACGGCATGACATCCGTGAGTCTTTTTGACCGGAATGGCAGAATGATGCGTCCGGCAGAGCTGTTTTACAAAAAAGACGTGATGATTCTGCGCGGTAGTTTCCGTCCACTGACCTATACACTTGTGGATATGTTGCGTGCCGGTACAGCGGCTTTCCGTGATGAAACCGGGTTTGAAAAAGGGAAGTCGGTTACCATTTGTGAGATGACGCTAAACAATCTGGTATCAGAAGGTGAATTTGATGAGCAGGATTTTCTTGATCGTGTGGATGTACTGAACAACAACGGGCAGCATGTGATGATTACGGATTTTAAAGAGTTTTACAAGCTCAGTCAGTACTTTACACGGCATAAAATCAGGGAATTGCGCATCATTCTGGGTGTGAAAACCCTGGAGCGTGTGATGGAGCACAAATGGTATGATGATTTGCCGGGTGGTTTGTTTCAGGCCATGGGCTTGTTGTTCCCGGAGAATACAGCTTTGTACACTTATCCCATGCTGGATGGAAAGAAAAACCAGGTTCTGAACGCTGATGATCTGGAATTTGATGGTCGGGACCGTGATTTGTATGCATTTTTGTTCGCCAGCGGTCGGATTAAGGACATCGATTGCCGGGATAAATCCTTTTTGAAACTGCCGCCCCATAAAGTGATGGAAAAAATCTGCAATCATCACCCCGATTGGGAAGACTGGGTACCCAAACGCGTTTCAAGCCTGATTAAAGAACGGGGGTTGTTTGGCTTTGGTGAGGTTTGTTAGGGGGAGAAAAGCAAGCCCAATCAAAATATAACGGGCAGAAAATTTTCAGTTTCATTGCGTTTTATTTAAAAAACTCACACAAGTGCATAAATTCATTAAAATTTGTGCAGTTAAGTGCATGAATTTGAAAAAAATAGCTATTTTAAATGGTTCCAAAAGTTCTCTGTGTTAACGGTATGAAAACGAAAATTTTCATAGTGATTTGCAAAATCGATTGGTGCTTTTGCTGTTTTCTTTGGATTGTACTTACATTCAAAAGCATGATATACATTGTTAATTTCTTCAATAAAATCAATTTCTTTGCGCTGGTAGTTTCTCCAGAAATAGGTATTTACAAATTTTCTGCTGTTGGCATTATTTTTTAACCGTTCAGATATGAAAAAGTTCTCCCACAGTTGGCCAATGTCATTGCGTAAGTTAATGGGACTAAAGTTTCGGATAATGGCATTTCTGATCCCGCAATCATAAAAGTAGATTTTCTGACTTTTACCAATTTCATTTCTTGGGTTATTGCTTAATGCTCCCAATCTGTAAATGACATAATTTTGCTCAAGCAATTCAATATACCTCTTGACGGTATTGACATGAACGTTTAGTTTATTCGACAGTTCGTTTAATGAAACTTCACTACCAACTTGTAGAGCCAGAGCTTTGAGAAGATTATACAGCAAATCAGGTTTTTTGAGATTTTCAAATTGTAATATATCCTTATACAGATAATTGGATGCGATGTTTTCCAGTTCTTCAATAGCAAAATCTTCCGATTGTTTGAATATCTCCGGATATAAACCAAATCTCAGTATGTTTTCAACTTGGCCTTTAGCTGATAATAAATCATCATGATGTACGATTTCCCGAAAAGATAAGGGCTGCAAATGGAATACTCTCGAGCGTCCTGTCAACGGTTCGCCGGATTCTTGCTGAAGCCTGAATGCAGATGATCCTGTAGCGATAAGTTTTATCTTTGGAAAGCTATCATGGATTATCTTTAATGTTTGCCCAATGTTTTTAATGTTTTGAGCTTCGTCCAAAAACAGGTAATCGTATTTTCCAAAAAAAGCATGTAATGTCTCGGAGTTTTTTGTCTCAAGAGCTTCTTTGTTCTGCAACAACTCACAATTTACATACCTTGCATTTGACAGGTTTTCCATTAGCGATTTAACGAGCGTTGTTTTGCCTACACGCCTTGCGCCCAACAAGATTATTACCTTGTTAAGTTCCATCGCTTTTTCAATTTGTTTTTTAGCTTCTCGTTCAATCATATGTGTCAAATTTACAAAAATTATTCACACAAGTGCATAAATTCATTAAAATTTGTGCAGTTAAGTGCATGAATTTGAAAAAAAGAGATTTTGCCAGGACGGTTTGAAAATAGATTGAGGTCTGATTATTGAGCAGGAAAGATTCAAATCCTGAAGGTGGTGGATTGGCATCGATAAAAAAATCACGCCCTGCACAAGCCCTGTCTATTTTATCCGTTTATGAAAGCGTTCGATATTGCTCTGACTTCCCTGTATGTAAATGATATCACCAAATTTTAACACATCGTCAGGATGAATGCTTTCCTTCATTTTGTCTTTTCTTTTGATGGCCAGGATATTTATCCCGTAGTCTGCTCTTAGATTCATCTCCTTCAGAGGTTTACCCAAAAACTTGTTACTGTCAGATAACATTTTTACGCAGGTAATATTAAAATCGGCCAAATTGCTGGGATTGTATGTTTTGGGTCGCTTAAATTCTCCTTTAAACAATTTATAATTATCTGCTCTTATTTTTTCAATTCGTTGATCAATATCATCTTCGGGTACAAAGAAATTCTGAAGAACACGGGAAAATATCTGTATGGATGTTTCAAATTCTTCGGGGATTACTTCATCAGCACCGAGGGCCATCAGTTCAGAAGTATCCTTTACATACCTTGTCCGGACAATTAAATACAGAGATTCTGATTGTGAGCGAATGTTTTTGATGATGGCCTTGTTTGCAAGCTTATCAGATATAGCAGTAACAGCGGCTCTTGCATTAGAAATATGCACAGCCTCAAGAATGTGGTCTTGTGTTGCATCACCAAAAATTATGGGCACTCCTTTTTCCTTTTCACGTTTCACTGTTTCTGCGTTCATCTCAATCACAATGTAGGGAATATCAGAAGTGGCTGCCGCTTTTGCCAGATTACTGCCATTGAGTCCGTAGCCGATGATGACCAGGTGGTTTTCCATATCCATATCAGCAATGCTTTCAAGATCTTGCTCTGACACAGAAGCATAATCAAATCCCAATTTTTTTGAAACCCCCATAAAGCGACTGGTGATTCTCTCGGAAAATATGATAATAAAGGGAGTTAACAACATAGACACAATGGAAATTGAGAGAAAATACTGATTTGTTTGCGGGGTCAGTAAATTGTATTCTATTCCCACTTTTGAAAGAATGAAAGCGAATTCCCCAACCTGGAATAGGGACAAGCCAGTCAGCATTGCCGTACGTGAAGGGTATTTTAGTACAACCATCGCCAAAGCAGCGATGGCGGATTTTACAACAAAAACAAGCAAGACCAGTAGCAGAATAACTGGAATGTTGCTGAAAAAGAAATTCAAATTAAGCAGCATCCCTACCGATACAAAAAAGAAACTGGTGAACAACTCCCGGAAAGGCAGAATAATGCTTGTTGCCTGGTAACTGTATTCTGATTCGGAAACAATGAGACCAGCCAAAAACGCGCCCAGGGCCAGAGACAAACCTGCTTCTGATGTAAGAAAGGCAATGGCAAAGCACAGTGTAATGGTAACCAGTAAGAAAAGTTCTTTGCTGTTGGTTTTTGCTACAGCATGCATCAGCCTTGGCACAATATACTTTGCGCTGACAAAAGTAATTACAACAACAATAAGGGATTTTAAAAGCAAAGACAAAATGCTCATCCCAATATTGCCGGACTCACCTGCAATCAATGGAGTGACAAGCATCATCGGAACAACAATGATGTCCTGAAAAATCAATATGGCCAGAGCATTTCGCCCATGCGGTGCCGATATGACCTTTCTGTCCTGCAGTGTTTTCAGCACGATGGCTGTACTGGATAAGGAAAACAGAAAACCAACAAAAACCGATTCATTCCATGGAAAATCCAGTGAGTAATAAATTAGTCCGGCTACAATAACCGTAACACCTACCTGCAAGAGTCCGCCAATAAACACGGTTTTCTTTATAGACGCCAGTTGCTTGATGGACAATTCCATTCCAATCACAAAAAGCAAAAGAATAACCCCTATTTCCGATAGAATCTCTACCTGCTCAACAGCTTTAATGAGACTCAGACCATACGGGCCGATGATTACCCCGGTTAAAAGAAAACCAATGATGGATGGAAGCTTCAGGCGTTGAAGTACAAATACAATGAGTATTGAAAATCCTAACAGGATGAGTATGTCCGGAAGCAAAGGTAAATGCATGCTTGTTTTTTAATTATTTCATCTAAAGTCTTTTGACCTCCAATAATATGTTTGCCATCACAGGATTATCTTCGGAATTGAGCTTTTAAATTGCTATATTTAAAGGAAATCCATTAGTGGACGCATTGACGGTAAAAATACAAACTAAATATTACCATGGCAAATATAATTGCAGCATTGCGGGCGTCATTCAGAACGCCTGATTTCAATACATTGATGCCGCCCCCCGTTCAGGCTACGCTGTGATGCCTTTTTTCATTCATTGCATCAACTCCCGTTTCCGTTCTTTGAACATTTGAATGGCAAGTCCGTCGGCAAGGCCAATACGTGGTGCGATGAGGTTGGGGATTTTGCCCCATTTTACCAGCTTTTTGAAAATCCTTGCAGCCGGCACAATCACATCTGCCCTGTCGGGACGCATGCCCATTTTGTTGATGCGTTCATCCAGGGAGAGGGATTTAAGTTTATCATAGGCCTGGTAAAGCTGGTCTTTGCTGATGGTATGAGTATCCACATCTCCATACAATTTTGTCAGCTTGTTGATGTTTCCACCCGAGCAGATGCAGTTAACTTCGCCATTGCTTTTACGCATGGATTTCACCCATTGTTTCATATCTTCCCAGTCGTCTGAGTGCACCTTGTCCAGCAGCAGGCGGATGGTACCAATTGGAAACGACTTGGATTTCACGAAAACCCCATCTGTGAAATAGGATATTTCCGTGCTGCCACCGCCCACATCAATAAAGAGGGTATCTTCGTAAATAAGCTGAAAATTGGCATTGGTAGCTTTGCTGATGATTTTGGCTTCTTCTATACCATCAATAATTTCCAGCTCCAGTCCGGTTTCGCTATTAATACGCTCCAATACCTCGTCTTTGTTTGAGGCTTCACGCATGGCTGCTGTGGCGCAGGCTCTGAATTTTACCGGTTCATACACCTTCATCAAGAGTTGATATGCTTTGAGGGTATCCAGCAATTTCTCCAGTTTGTCTTCAGGGATGTATCCTTTTTCAAACACATCAAGACCCAGGCGCAAAGGAACTCGTGTTAAGGTGGCTTTTTCTACAAAAGGCTTGCCATAACGTTCGTATACGGTCGCAATCAGTAAACGCCCGGCGTTGGATCCAATATCTATGGCTGCAAATATCATAATTGTCTATTTACTCTTGTGTTTTTGTTTCAGATACTCATATGTATCCCACTGCGTGCGCACTCTCTGCTCATTGTTATGCTTGAACCGGTTTTTGAAAGTACCATCCACCAGCCTGGCTTTGGTGTTGTCATGCAGTTGAATACTCAACATATCCAGTAACTCCTGTTTGTTGTCCTCGTCAAGTACCGGGCAGGTTACTTCCACGCGGTTGTCCAGGTTACGTACCATCCAGTCGGCAGAGCCCAAAAAGACTTTGGTATCTCCACCGTGACAGAATGCCAGAATTCGCGAATGTTCCAGAAATTTATCCAGTATACTGATGACTTCAATGTTCTCACTGACACCTTTAATTCCGGGCACAAGAATGCAAATGCCGCGGATGATCAGTCTCAGCTTAACGCCTTCCTGGGAGGCTTTGTACAATTTATTGGTTATGCGCAAATCAGCCAGATTATTGAGCTTGATAACAGCCCAGGCATCTTTGCCGGCTCTGGCCTGATCAATTTCATAATCCAGCATTTTCAGAAAATAATTTCTTGTACTGAAAGGACTGACAATCAAGTGTCGGAAACGCATAGGCCGGTAGCTTGCCTCGAAAAGCTCAAACACTTTTCTGACTTCAAGCGTCAGTTTCACTTTGCTGGTGATAAGTCCCTCATCAACGTAATTTTTTGCAGTATCTTCATTGAAATTGCCGGTACCTACATAGGCATAGTATACATTTTTTTGGCTTTCTTTCCTCCGGATAATCAGCAGTTTGCTGTGCACTTTGAATCCCGGAATATTTTTGATGATTTTTACGCCCGCTTCCTGCAGTTTTTCTGCCAGATAAATATTTTGCTTTTCATCAAAGCGTGCCTGAACTTCCAGAAAAACCTTCACATTTTTTCCATTTCGGGCAGCATTGATCAGGGCATTGATTACCGCCGAAGGATTGGCCACACGATACAGGGTCATTTTTATTGATCTGACTTTCGGATCGATGGAGGCTTCCCGCAGGAAATCCAGAATATGCTGGAAGGACTGATAAGGAAAGTGAAGCAGAATGTCTTTCTGCTTTACTGCATCAAAAATGCTGGCACCGGGAATTAAATCCTTGTGCCAAACGGGCTTGATTTTCGCATATTCATAATCAGCTCCAAGCAGGTTGGGAAAGTTTATAAAATCTTTAAAATTGTGATACCGGTCTCCTTCCACCAGGTGATCGGCTTTATCACCGGAAATTTTTTCTGCAAGCTTGTTCCTCAGGTTCTCCGGCATTTCCCGGTCATAAACAAACCTCACGGGTGATCCCATCCTGCGTTTTTTCACACTATCGGCCATGATCTCAAGAAAGCTTTTGGAGACATCCTCATCCATATCGAGCTCGGCATCACGGGTAAATTTAAAGGTATAGGCATCATAGCTGCTGTAATTAAATACTGAAAAAATATCTTTCAGGCAATAGCGAATGATATCATCCAGAATAATCACATATTTTTTCTCACCATCAGCGGGTAAAACCAGGAATCTGCCAACCTGTTTGGTGGGAACTGTCAGCATAGCATAATGTGGTTTTTCTGGTTTTTCACTGCGATGCAAAATGACAGCCAGAAAAATGCTTTTGTCCTTAAGATGTTCCGGATCATTCAGGTTTTTAAGCATGATGGGAAACAGATACTTTCGCACATGTTCCCGGAAATATTTCCTCACATATTGTCCTTGTTCTTCGGTAACATCTTTTTCGCTCAAAAGAAAAATATTATGCTTTTCAAATTCCAGTCTGATGTCCCGGTAGGCTTTGGAAAAGGTAGCCTGCTCCTCTCTGACAAGGGAGTAAACCCGGTCCAGAATGTTCTGGTAATATGCAGATTTCCGGGGGTAATCTTTCTCATTCAAAGCAACAAGTCTGTGTACTGTTGCCACCCTTACCCGAAAAAACTCATCCTGATTGTTTGAATAAATACCGAGAAATTTCAGCCTTTCCTGTAGCGGAGTCGATGGGTCCATTGCCTCCTGCAATACCCGGCTGTTAAACTGTAACCAGCTAATCTCCCGGTTGATATATCTTTTTGTCGCCATGTGTAGGATTCAGGATTTTGTATTGTTTTATTGATGTGAAATTACACTTTTTTTACCGTAATTTCAAGTCATCTTCCACCAATGTACGGAATCACCTTTGCAGCATGAACAGGCTGGCAGCCAAATTTTTTATTATTTATAACTATTTTAAATTAAAGCTTATAAAAACTATCAAAATTGCAATGTTTGTCATGCGAAAAAGATGACAATACCACTGGTGCAGGCGAAACCTCTAAAAAGTCGCTTATGTTCGCAAATTCCTCATCAGATTATCCTGATGGCATTGATTCTTATGTCAGTACCAATTATCCAGAGCCGGCAGTTGATGAGGTTGAACTTGACAAGGGTATGGAATTGTTTTTTGAGCTTGACAGAAATTATCTCTTTAGTGATTACGATTGATTATGATGCTAAGGTTTCGGGTTCGGTTTCAGGCAAATGGTAAAGGACTCTTTTTGTGCAAATTTTGAAGATCGTGAATAAAACAAAGATGTATTATGAAGATGATTATCAGGCCAACTGATTTTCACTGTGACGTTCCTCAAATATTTTCATTATATTTGCTTACAAACAAGCACGAATGACAAATCATTACATGGGTGTATGTTGTGGAGATTTTCGTATATCACAAATCAATTCATGCAAAACATTAAACTATGAAAAGAATCATTTTACATTCCATCCTTTTATTATGCTTCATTAGTTTGCCTGCTCTGATGTCCTGTGAATCACAAGAACACATTTCGGTTACTGTTATAGACAGTCACAGCAAAGAACCGCTGGATTCTGTTCTCGTGGAAGTCAGAGCAGGAAATGATGAGAATTATAGTCAGAATTACGATGATGGATTTACCGATAGTACGGGTCATTACGAAACGCACATGATGATCGGCTGTAGTTTTGGTTGTTATGATATTCAGACAACCTACATTAAAGAAAAGTACAAAAAGCTAATACAAGTTAACAACCTGAGGGATACCATTGAAATGCATCCTTCAGATAATTAATAGCCCGCTGCAAATACTGCAGCAGGCTTAAATTCCATACAGATTACTCTTCCACAAGGAAGGATATCTTTGCATTCACCGCATAGGAAACAATTTTGTTGTTTTCAACATTGGCATTCATTTCCTTGATATACACGGACTGAATGTTTTTCACAGTTTTTGATGCTTTTTCAACAGCTTTTTGTGTTGCTTCAGTAAAACCTTCTTCGCATGCTGCAATTACTTCAATTACTTTTACCATTTTTTCCATAATAATTTGAATTTTTAGAGTTAACAATCGATTAAATTTATTCATGTCCAGAACTCCTGCGTGGTGTTGTTCATAAATAATCATGCCACAGCAGAAATCTTATAGTCACAAGACAATAAAAAACACGAGACTACTATCTTGTGCTTTTATGACATTCATTAAAGTTACAAACAGCTCGGCAATATGTTTTGAAAAAAGCGTTTTTTCATATTTATTGTCCGGCTGCAAACAATAAGCTGACTGCAGGTGTTATCATGCTGCACAATTATTTTCAGCATATGGCAAATTTTCAATCCACAAAATTGCATGAAGGATTTACCTGTGTATTCAGGCAATGGCGTGCAGAGGACACGCATTGCAAATACCTGCATGGTTATGCCATTTCTTTTCGCCTTTATTTTGAAGGTGAATTAGACAAGCGCAACTGGGTTTGGGATTTTGGCGGGATGAAACGCAGCAGAGGAAAAATCGACGGATTGTCTCCCAAAGACTGGATGGATTACATGTTTGATCATACCACCATTCTGGCTGAAGATGACCCTGAACTGGAGACCTTTAAAGAACTTGACCGAAAAGGGGTTGTTCAGTTGAGAGTCTTACCACAGACAGGTGCAGAACGCTTTGCTGAGTACATCTGGCAAAAGCTCAATCCTTTCATTCAGACAGAAACAGACGGCCGTGTCCGGATTTCAAAAGTGGAGTTTTTTGAGCATGAGAAGAATTCCGCAATCTATCTGCCATAATTACAAACGGCATCTCAAGTGCCCCTCATAGCCAGGAATGATGAATCCCATACGGAATAAATCCACAGTAAGTAGTCCGGGTTTTCGTTTGATCTGGCGCCAGGCTTTGCTCATGCCGCACGACCAGTGAATATCATCCAACAAAACAATTCCGTCTTTACTCAGATGATCAAGTGATGCATCCACCAAATCCAGGCTGGCTTTTTGCTGATGATTTCCATCGATGTAAATCATATCCCACTGGCCGATATTTTGCGCCATAAAGCCGGAAAAATCGGCATTCACCAGGCTCAACCTACTTGTAGGATATTTCGTCGCATGCTGCCGGGCAAACCGGTAAGTCTGCGGACATCCCTCAACAGATACCATTTCAGCTTTTGGCACAGCACCGGAAATTGCAATTGCAGAAACGCCCAGGGATGTACCCAGCTCCAGAATGCGCTGTGGCTGACGAAGGTATGCAAGGCGCGCAAGAAATACCAACTCCCGGATATCCGAACTTGCGTAACGTGCCATATCTGACACCCTTCGTTCAGACCCCATTTTCCGTGATCCGGCACCATAATCCGTCACCCTGATTTTAACCTTACGATCCTGCAACCACAATTTATAATCCAGGGCAGCATCAACACTGTAGGTAGTAACCGGTGCATACAGGACATCAAAGAGCCAGTCGGGGAATTGCTTTTCCGTGGCTTTTTCCGGGGCAGAAGCCAGTAAGCGGTGTACAATCCATTGAAAAGAAGTATGAATGGCAGACATATTGATTCAATTTATTACACGAATGTACAACAATAATTTTACGTAATGTAAACTGGCAGGGCTAAAGCACCTTACTTTGTTCAACAGTCAGGGCTAAAGCCCTTTACTTCTTGCATTGCTACCACCACGAGCTGAAGATCGTGGTTAAGCCGGTGATGAACAGGCAGGGCTAAAGCCCTTTTACTTCTTGCATTGCTACCACCAGGAGCTGAAGCTCGTGGTTAAGCGGCAGCTCAGTTGGCAGGGCTACAACCCATGAGTTCTTCTTTTCAGTTGCATATCCCGACTTGAAGGTCATGGTTAATCA
>JBKGYK010000048.1:0-25250 GCA_046546095.1 Bacteroidales bacterium | reverse complement strand
AAAAATATTAAAAGATATGAAGTGAAAATTTGGATTTTAACACAGTACCTTTAGGTCGGGGGTTAGCATGTCTGTGGATGGATATAAGGGCTTTAGCCCTGACATTTAAACATTACCCACTCCTGTCTGCCTTAGGCATGAAAGTTTGCAATAGAACCATTTTATGATTAGTCTTTCACCACCTTGTAATTGATGGTTTCATTGTCAAATTCTATACTCAGGATATACATTCCGGCGCTGAAATTATTCATGTCGAGATGCTGCCTGTTGTGTGTGCTTTCATCTTCCAGGATAACCCGGCCTGTGGCATCAATCAGCTTGAACTGATAAGATTCTTCAAGGCGTGATATTTCAATATAGAGGTCACCTGATGTAGGGTTGGGGTAAATGCTAACGCCACCATTCACAAAGAGTTCGGCATTGTTGGAATAGACATCTCCGCACTCACCGCTGATCAGACAAGCATAGGTGCCTTCATCATGATAGCTAAGGCGGTGTATTTTCAGTGTATCACTGTTTGTTCCTGTGTACTGCAATGTATCTGTCAGCTCTTCGCCATCTTTCAGCCATTGGAATCCGGTGATATCTCCTTCAGCCTCTACAATAAACATGATTGTGTCTGCCTGAATAACTGTTCTTGTTTGTGGCTGTTGTATGATGGAAACACTTTCAAGGCGTGTTACTGTCAGGCTGTCGGAGTCCATGCAGGAGCCGTTGATGCTTGTCCATACAAAGACATTTTCGCCTGTGGTGAGTTCTGAAACCCCGGTTGTGGCCTGTTCCGGATTGTCAATGACAGCTTCACCTTCAGCAACTGTCCAAAATCCGGAAGCAAATGATGCATCTGTTCCTGATAACATGGTGTTATAGTCATCGCAAATGCTTTGATCACTGCCGGCATTGGCTGTTACGAGGCTGTCCCGTGTGATGCTGAGTGTATCCGTATCAACACATACACCATTGGTCATGGTAAAGGCAAACTCGTTTTCTCCCAGACCAATATCTGTTATGATAGCAATTGGGCCTGCAAGGTCGCTGGTATTGTTGACATCGGCGCTGCCTGAAATAAGTGTCCAGTTGCCGTTGTCGTCGCTGTCAAGGGTAATGCTGTCCTGCTGGCAGAGGCTGATGTCATCACCGGCATCAGCAATCATCAGGCTGTCTCTTGTAATGATAATGGTATCAGAAGATACACAGGTGCCATTGGTAATTGTCCAGGTAAATGTGTTTTCTCCTGTATCCAGTCCGCTGATATCTGTTATATGAGAAGCAGGCTCTGAAATCACTGCGCTGCTGCCTTCTGATTGCCATAGACCGGTGCCCGGTGCGGGATCGTTTGCTTCCAGGTTGATATCTTCAGCACAAACGGCATAATCATCGGGCAAAACCGCAGTGACCAATATGTCACGGGTAATGGTGACAGTAGCCTGGTCAGAACATTCACCGTTTTCTACATGCCATTGAAGAACAGTTTCTCCTTCCGGCAGATTGTCTATGGTGGTCACACTGGATGTGTTATCGGCAATGTTTCCGCCTCCGCTGATGATGCTCCACCAGCCGTTGGCAGGAGAAACGTCGGTGGCTGTAATTGTCAGACTGCTGCTGTCGCAAATGCTGGTGTCTGCCATAACTTCTGCATAGACTGCGGTATCGCTTATGATTTCCACTTCGTCATAGGTCTGGCAGGCTCCGTTAGTGACAGTCCAGTGTATGGTGTTGCTGCCGGGTTGCAGTCCTGTTATGTAGGTTTCTGTAGTATCTGCCTGTGAGATGCTGCCGGAACCATTGTGAACTGACCAGATTCCTGATCCGGGAGCCGGGTTCAGTGCTGTCAGAAAGGCACTGTCTCCGCATATCTGCTGGTCAGGACCTGCCTGTGCCTGAATGGTTGTGTCAACATGAATAAACAGTGTGTCTGCATCGATACAGGTGCCATTGGTTACTTCCCACTGCAAAACATTGTCCCCGACATTAAGGCCTGAGACTGTGGTTGTGTTTTGGTTGTCCTGGGCAAAACTGCCACCGCCGCTAACCACTGACCATATGCCGGTACCCGGATCGGGGTTTTCTGCGGTGATAACTGCGTGGTAGGTATCACAGAGCTCCAGGTCGGTACCTGCATCTGCAGGAATCAAAGAGTCACGCTGGATATTTACCTGATCTGTGGATACACAGGAGCCGTTGGTTACTGTCCATTCAAGTTGGTTGTTTCCATAATCCAGATCTGCAACATGGCTTGACGGATCTGTGGCGTCATCAAAGGATGCATTGCCTGTTACAACAGACCACACGCCTGTACCACTGACAGGGATGTCTGCTGCGAGGCTGGTGGTATCGTATTCGCAAAACACCTGATCAGAGCCGGCTTCGGCAATTACCAGGCTGTCCCTGGTAACAAGCACATCATCTGTATCTGTACAGGTACCATTGGTAACTTCCCAGGTGAAGGAGTTTGTGCCATAAGACAGATTGCTGACCAGGGTGCTGTGATTGGCAGGTTCATCAATTGTTCCATCTCCATTGGCTGTCCATTGTCCGGTGCCTGGTGTGGCGGGAGATGCATCCATCAGAACAGTATCAACATCACAAATACTGATGTCAGCTCCTGCGTTGGCCGGGATGATGGTATCCTGTGTGAGAATAACGGTATCGCTGCTTATGCAGGTGCCATTAACAACTTCCCATTCAAAATAATTGTCTCCTGTGCCGAGGTCGTTTACAGCTGATGCGGGATCATTGACAGCTGCAATGGTTCCGCTCCCGGATATCAGTGACCAGGTTCCGCTCCCTGAAGCAGGAGGGACGGCAGCCATGTTCGTGTTGTCGATTTCACACATAGCCTGGTCGCTTCCTGCATCAGCAACAATCAATTCATCTATGGTAAGCAGAGCCATGTTGCTAACGACGGATCCACCTTCATTGCTTACTTCGCAATAAACAGAATCTCCGTCCATGCTTATATCGGTAAGTAAATGCAAGGTATCACTGGTAGCACCAGAAATCGGATTGTAAACACCGGAATTGCCCTGATACCACTGGTAACTGAGTGTGCCACCTCCTGTAGCTTCTACTGTAAATACCGCGGTGGAGTTTTCACAGGCTGTGGCATCCGTTGGATGGGTAATGATTATGGGTGGTTCTGTAGATAAATTTTTGTCAAATTTTGAGATAAATACTTCCCGGGTACTCACCGGCGTACCGTTAAACAGTTCATTATATGCGCCGGGTGTTACTGGATAGTCGCCGGATGCGGTATATCCGGTAATGAAAACCTGGTTGTACATATCCATGATAAGGTCTTCCTGATAATCAAATGTAGAGCCACCAATAAATGTAGAAGCCAGAACATCGGAAAGACTGGTATCCATTTTGGTAATGAATACATCGGTTGAATTTGTCGGATCACTGTGCACGGTATCATATGCCCCGAAAGTTGTCGGATAGTCCACAGAGTAGGTATTGCCGGCAATAAAGATGTGGTCATCCTGATCCATGACAATGTTAAAAGCATACTCCCACTGGTTTCCGCCAACAAAAGTACTGTGGTAAATCTGATCAAGGTTTGAAGATATTTTTGTAACAAAGGCATCTACGGCACCATTGAAGCTTGTGTTGAATGCTCCGGCAGTAGTTGGATAATTATCTGATGCAGTATATCCCAAAACAAATATATCATTGTTTGCATCGATCAAAAGATCATTCCCCCGTTCATAGGAGGCCCCTCCAATCAGCGTTGAATGCATAATTGTACTTAGGTCTTCGCTGATTCTTGTGACAAATACATCATTGCTGGAATTGTGAATTTGATCGTATGCACCGGCAGTTGTTGGCCAGGTAAAACTTCCTGTGTAACCGGTAAGAATGATATCATCATTCTGGTCAAGCTTCATGGCCTGTGCTTTGTCTGAGCTGTTTCCTTCAATCAGTGTGGAGCTTAGCAGGCTTGTCAGGTCATCATTGAACTGAGAAAGGATGACAGCAGAATTTGGTCCGTCAAAAGTTTCATCAAAGGCTCCTGTTGTTGTGGGATAATCACTTGATTCAGTAGCACCGGTGACATAGATGGTATTGCTGTTGTGATTATAAATAATATCAGTTACATTGTCGGGATTGTTGCCACCAAGATAGGTGGAGGCAATCAGGCTGCTCAGGTCATTACTCAGTCGGCTGACAAAAATATCCGAATCCCCGCCGCTGTGGGTAGATGCATAGCAACCGGGAGTAACCGGAAAATCAGTGGATTGTACCTCACCTGCAATGATGACATCATCTGTAGCAGTGTCAATCGTCACACTCATACCCATATCGTACTGTCCGCCACCGATAAATGTAGAAGCTTCCAGGGTGGTAAGGGTAGAGTCAAAACGACTTACAAAAACATCGTAGTCACCTCCATTGTATGTTTCATCAAAGGCACCGGCGGTGGTTGGATAGTTCCCCGACCATGTATATCCGGTAACAAACAGTTTTCCGTTCTGATCAAAGGCCATGCTTTTGCCGTAATCGTTGCTGGTGCCACCTGCATATGTTGAGGCCAGCAGCGGGTCTATGTATAAGGTATAATCATCATTATATTCTCCAACGGTAAAGCCATAAGTATTGTCGGCTGATATTGAATACCGAACCTCAATTTCTTTTTCTACTCCATTGATGATTTGATAAGCAAAAGGTTTTGTAAAGCTGATTTTGCCTTCACTTGTGTTGAGTATCAGCTCACCATTATTTGTATCCAGGCTATTGCAGCCCTCAAGTTCAATCCGGATATCTGATACGGAAGCACCGGGTGTTACAGCAAATATTTTCTCAATATTGTCTGCATGCATTTTTAGTTCAAGGTCAATTCCGTCAAAGAGTTCATCAATCTGTACGGTTTCGTAATTGGTTTTGGCCGATAGTTGATGATTTTTTCCTTTGAACCGATGAAATTTCCCTTGCGTACCGCTTGTGCCATAAATGGCAGATGGATTGCTTTCCGGAAATGTCTCGAAAACAGCAATGTTTTGAACCTTGTCGTTTTCCCGTTTAGCCAGGCTGTATACCAGTTCTCCGTTGTTTTTAACAAAGATATTGCCATAAGATGCACGGGCATAATAACTAACTTCATCAATGTATTCACCCTGATTTTCAAAAAAGTAGACATTGCTTGCCAGTTGTGCCGCTTTTTCTTTTTTTTCTGTTTCTACTCCCTTTCCGTTTGCATACATTGTTCCGCTTCCCGCAAAAACAATAATCATAAGCAGTTGTAAATATCTTTTCATAAGCTTCCGGTTTTAAAACCTAAATTTACATTTAATTTTCTTTCTTACTGCAATTATTTTGGATAAAATTCAAAATTTTTCTGAAGCTGTGCATGTCTTTACAAAAAAGCCGCCCTATTTTCGGGGCGGCCTGTCTGTTGATATGATTGTTTTATTATTCGTATGCTTCTATCGGGTCACAGGTACAAACGAGGTTTCTGTCACCATAACCGTTATCAATTGCGCCGGTCCATGTCCAGAATTTATTTTCTCTGACCCATGTCAGCGGATAGGCTGCAGTTTCCCTGTCATAGCTGTGATTCCAGTCTTTGCTCAGACATTCTTCCGCGGTGTGCGGAGCATTGATTACCGGATTGTCATCTGCTGTCCAGGTTCCATCTTTAATTTTGTCCAGTTCTTTGCGGATTTGTATCATGGCTTCGATGAAGCGATCAAGTTCTTCCTTGCTTTCACTTTCCGTGGGTTCCACCATCAGTGTTTCATGTACTGGAAATGAGAGGGTAGGAGCATGGAAGCCGTAATCCATCAGCCTTCTGGCAATATCAGCTGAGCTTACATTGTATTCTTTCTGAAAATGCTGGCAGTCCAGAATCATCTCATGAGCACATCGGCCGGTTTCGCCGGTATAGAGTACATCGTACCATTTTTCCAGAGATTTTGCAATGTAATTAGCATTGAGAATGGCAATTTCAGATGTTTTTTTCAGTCCTTTTTCTCCCAGCATTTTAATATATCCGTATGTGATGGGTAAAATACTTGCAGAACCAAAAGGAGATGCTGTTACAGCTTTGATGCCTTTGTCTCCGCCGGTTGGTATCACAGAGTGGCCTGGCAGATAGGGGCTGAGCTCTTTGGTTACACCTATTGGGCCAACGCCGGGTCCGCCGCCACCATGAGGAATGGCAAATGTTTTATGCAGATTCAGGTGGCAGACATCAGCACCGATGATTCCCGGGTGTGTATATCCCAGCTGGGCATTCATGTTTGCTCCGTCCATATAAACCAATCCACCATTATCATGGATGATTTTATTCATCTCCTTGATTTTGCTTTCAAAAACACCGTGTGTAGAAGGATAAGTAACCATGAATGCAGCCAGATTATCTTTATGTTTTTCTGCTTTTTCCTGCAGATCATTCAGGCTGATGTTACCATTGTCATCGGATTTCACAACAACAACTTTCATGCCTGCCATCACTGTGCTGGCAGGATTTGTTCCATGGGCAGATGAGGGCACCAGACAAATGTTTCTGTGTTCTTGTCCGTGTTCCCGGTGAAAAGCCCTGATGACCATCAGGCCGGTATGTTCACCGCTGGCCCCTGAGTTCGGCTGCAGGCTCACTGCGTAAAATCCGGTGATTTTGGCCAAATCGGATTGAAGTTCACACATCATCTCCTGATATCCTTTCCACTGGTCTGCAGGAGCAAATGGGTGGATATTGGCAAACTCTTCCCAACTCAGCGGAAGCATGGTGCTTGCAGGATTCAGTTTCATGGTACAGGAACCCAGCGGAATCATAGAATGATTCAGTGCAATGTCGCGGCGCTCAAGTTTTTTGAGGTAGCGCATCATTTTGGTTTCACTGTGGTATGAGTTAAATACTTCCTGCTCCATGAATGCATCTGTTCTCAAAAACTTTTTGGGGATGCTGAGTTTATCTTCACCCTGTTCCAGTGGTTTTGAATGCTGATTTGCAGCTTTGGCAAATATATTGATGATATCACTCAGGTCATGCAGTCTTGCAGTTTCGTCCATACTGATGCCAACCTCTCCCTGACGGATGATGTTCAGGTTGATTTTGTAATCTGCAGCAATGGCCTGAATTTGAGATGCCTGAATGGTATCCGGCAAGGCAAAACGCAGTGTGTCAAAATACTGTTCATTCAATTGCCTGTATCCCAATTCTGTAATGGCTTTTTCCAGACTTGCAGCTTTTTTATTGATGTTTCCGGCAATGCGCTTCAGACCATTGGGCCCGTGGTAAACTGCATAAAAACCGGCCATATTGGCAAGCAGGGCTTGTGCTGTACATATGTTTGATGTGGCACGTTCGCGTTTGATGTGCTGTTCACGGGTTTGCAGTGCCATACGAAGGCCGGGTTTGCCAAATTTATCCTTTGAAACTCCGATGATACGGCCCGGGATATTCCTTTTGTATTTTGAGCTGGTAGCCAGAAAACCTGCGTGAGGACCGCCAAAACCCATGGGTACTCCGAAACGCTGGGTGTTGCCAACCACTACGTCGGCTCCCCAGTCTGCAGGCTTTTGCAGCAAAACAAGTGCCATAATATCAGCGATTGCAGTAAGCAGAAGTCCGGCATCGTGTGCTTCTTCTGCAAATTTGCTGTAATCCCTGATGCTGCCATCTGCTGCCGGATATTGTACGATAGCTCCAAAAAACTGTCCATCATTGAGTTTGGAAAAATTGCTGAAATCATCAACAATGACTTCCACACCAATGGGTTCGGCACGCATTTCTATGACATCCAGGGTTTGTCTGAATGTGTTTTTGTCAACAAACAATTTGTTTTTTCCGGCTTTAACATCTTTTCTGGAACGGGTATCAAACATGAGTGACATGGCTTCCGCTGCTGATGTAGCCTCATCAAGAAGTGATGAATTGGACATTTCCATGCCTGTCAACTCTGTTATCATTGTCTGGAAATTCAACAGAGCCTCAAGTCTTCCCTGTGATATTTCTGCCTGATATGGAGTGTAGGATGTGTACCACCCCGGATTCTCAAAAACATTGCGCTTAATTACAGAGGGCACATTTGTTCCGTAGTAACCTTCTCCAATGTAAGTTCTGTAAACCTTGTTTTTACCTGCTACTTCTTTGATGTGAGCAAGAAATTCCTGTTCTGTTATGCCTTCATCCGGCATGTCAATTGGCTTGTCGAGTTTTATGGCTGGCGGTATTGTCTCATCTATGAGTTGCTCAATGGAATCAACACCAATGGTCTTTAGCATTTCTTTGATGTCAGCCTCTTCCGGGCCAATGTGCCTGTTGATAAAAAGTTCGTTTTTCATAAAGCCGGTTATATCATTTTTATATTGTTATAATATCATTGTTTTCATCGTAAAGGTAAAAAAACTCTTTTCAATCTAAACTGACAAAGAACAGTTTTTGTTGATTTTTTTTGTGATGATGCAGAAAATCATACAAGAGAGAGTGCATTCCCAAAGCACATATGATAATGATAGTTGTCGGCAAAAGTCTGTGGTAGTAAGGTTTGTGTGGTTTGTCCTGACAAGATGTGTTCTTTTGGTGTTTGGCCTGGTGTTTGTTACGATGAAATTCAATGACTAAATTTATATAAAATGGTTAAATTAAAAAATTAAGTTAAATTTTCCTTGCAGTCCAAAGCTTCCGGAATTTCTGTCCGGTTTTGTGCATATATATCCAATGGATTTCAAACTATACGTAAAAATGTTGGTTTGCGATAAATGTCCGTCATCATAAGAAAAACTGATGGTCATATAATAGGCAAAAAAACCAACATTTGTCATAAATTTATGTGTGACAATACTGTACTTTAGCAGTGAAAATTGATGCTGACACAGAAGAGTGAAGTGTAGTTTTTCATAGTTGATTTGGTTTTAGGTTTTAAGAGAGCGTCCCGTAGATTCTACGGGACCTTTCTGATTTAAGAGCCCACTTCTTTTTAACAGGGCTTCCTCATCCGGTCTTCTTCCCCTGAAAGCAATGTAGGAATCCATTTCTTTTCTTGAGCTGCCTTTTTCCAGAATTTCTTTTTTGAATGATCCTGCGATTTGGGTATCAAAAATTCCCTTTTCCCTGAATAATTCAAAAGCATCCGCATCAAGGACTTCCGCCCATTTGTAACCATAGTATCCAGCAGCATAGCCACCACCAAAGATATGACCAAAGGTGGGGCTGGTTGCACAATTGCTGACTTTTGGCAAAATCTGTGTTTCCGCCATGGCCTTGTCTTCAAATTCAATCACCCCTGTTTCCGTGGGGCCGGACAGGCTGTGCCAGGCCATATCAGTAAAGGCAAGTCCAATCTGTCTTGCAGAGTGGTATCCTGACAAAAAGTGACGTTCACGGCTTAACCTGTCAATCAGATTGTCCGGCATGCATTCTCCTGTTTCATGATGAAGCGCTACAGATGTCAGCCATTCCTTTTCATAGGCATAATTTTCCAAAAACTGAGAAGGGAGCTCAACAAAATCTCGGCTCACCGAAGTCCCCGACAGAGATGCATATTTACACTGACTTAGCAGACCGTGCAGCCCATGTCCAAATTCATGCAACAGAGTAGTGAATTCATTGAAACTCAATAGCGCTGGTGCATTCCTGCCCGGCCTGGTGAAATTAAATACCAGTGAGATATGTGGTCTGATGTTTTTACCTCCGGCCATGTGTTGCTCCCTGTAACTGGTCATCCAGGCTCCGCTCTGCTTGCCGTTGCGGGGAAAATAATCCAGATAAAGCAAGCCGGTAAAATTATCATCAGCATCTTTTACTTCAAATATCCTGACTTCTTTGTGATAAACATCAATGTCCTCTCTTTTTGTGAACGTCAAACCATACAAACGGCTGGCAAGATCAAAAACAGATTTTTCTGCCCGCTCAAGACTAAACCACGGCCGTGTGATGTTATCATCAATTTGTAAATTTTCTTTCTTAAACTTCTCTGCATAAAATGCCCAGTCCCATGGCATGATTTCATCCTTAAATCCGCATTTTTCAGCAAATGTCTGAATTTCTTTCAGCTCAGCATGGGCCTTCTTTATGGAAACATCTGCCAGATTGTGCAAAAAAGCCATAACGTTCTGTCTGCTGCCTGCCATCCTTTCTTCCAACACATAATCTGCAAATGTTTCATAACCAAGCAGCTGTGCCATCTCAATGCGCAGGGAAACAATCTTTTTTATGATCTTATGGTTGTTATAGCTATTGTTATGGCTGCACTGACTCATTCGTGCAATGTACATTTCCCTGCGCAAATCTCTCTCCTCGGCATATTTCATAAACGGCAGATAGCTGGGGTATTGCAGGGTGAAAACCCAGCCCTGGAGCTTCTCTTCTTTGGCTTTATCAGCTGCTGCCTGTACGGCATGTTCAGGGAGACCCGCCAGCTGATTTTTGTTACTGATATGCAACTTGTATTGATTTGATTCATGCAGGCAGTTTTTGTCAAATGATAGTGATAATTGTGAAAGCTCCCGGTTTATTTTTTTTAATTTTTCCCGTCCTTTTTGTTCTAAACCTGCACCATGCCTGATGAAGGACAGATGGGTTTGTTCAAGAAGTCTTTTGTCTTCTCCATGCAAAGCATGGTCTGACTGCCTGACCGCCTCTATTCTGAGAAAAAGCTCACGGTCCAGCATAATATCCGTATAAAAATCAGATAAGAGCGGGGAAATTTTTTGGGCACTGTGTTGTAATTTATCATTTGATTCTGCTGAGAGTAAATTGAAAAAGGTGGTTGAAATTCTGTCCAGATCCAATGTAGACATCTCAAGTGCAAGAATGGTGTTTTTAAAATCCGGTTTTGCTTCCGTGTTTTTTATTTTTTCAATTTCTTTGCCGGCCTCCTTTATTTTGGCCTTGATTGCCGGTAGAAAATCTTTATTTCTGATGCGTGAAAAGGGCGTGCTTTCACGTGGAGTGTTGTATTGCTTGAGAAGTGTGTTCATGATTTATTTGTTTTCAATGCAAAGTAAGTCATAACTTAGCTTTTAACAAAAATTCTGAAAAATCTTATCAGGCGGAGCATCACTGTCTTTATTCTTTTTCAATTCTGATTTCGTGTACAAAGAAGTATTTATCAATGCGGTTAAATGTTGGTATTAAAAACATTTTTCTATCTTGCAGGTCTTTTTACAATTAACGAAAAAAGCTCCGGTATGCGCTGTAGGTATTTTGTACTGTTTTTTATCTCCCTGTTTGCTGTGCAAGGATTTGCGCAGGATATCAATATTGCCAGAAAAAGTATAGATTATCTTGCTTCAGATGAGTTGTCCGGACGTTTGCCGGGTACAAAAGGGGACTCCCTCTCAATTGATTTTATCACCACTCAAATGAAGTACAATGGATTGGAAGAGTTTGATTTTGGTTATGTGCAGCCCTTTGAGCTTGTTACAAAGATAGAGCCTTCCGATAAATGCATTGCAATACTCCATGGGAAAAAGCTGAAAATGCATGATGATTTTATGCCTATGAGTTTTTCAGGAAATGGAGCCCTGGACGCCGAGCTTGTTTTTATGAATTTCGGAAACCAGGAAAATGTATCGTATGAGCCTGGGAAATGGGTACTTTTGCTGATAAATAATGAGGCAGGTGAATATCCATCCCCGAGGGAGCTGATAAAAGCAAGTCTTGACGCAAAGAAAAACGGGGCTGCCGGTGTGATATTTGCCGGAAAACATGATTTGAGTGAAAATTCCGAGTTTCTGCCATTTGCCTATTCGCGTTCACTTGCTTTTCTGGATATTCCTGTCATACAAGTATCTGCTGAGTTATTGGGAGAGGCAATGGAAGGTGCGCATTATTCATTGTCTGATCTGTTCAATGAGAAAACAGACATTCAGGAAATGAATGAAACGATTGATTTGCAAATGTATGCATATGTTGAAATCAATAAATTTTACAGTGAGACTGCAAATATTGCCGGATGTGTGAGAACTGAAAACAGCGATTCATGGCTTGTCATTGGTGCTCATTATGACCATCTGGGCTATGGCGGGCAGGGTAGTGGCTCCCGTGAGCCCAGCGTGCATGCTGTACATAATGGTGCTGATGATAATGCATCCGGTGTCGCTATGGTACTGATGCTGGCTGATTATTATGCTCAAAAAACACCGGATGTCAACCTTGCTTTTGTTTTGTTTGGTGCAGAAGAACAGGGACTGCTCGGTTCTTATCATTTTGTTGAAAATATGCCTTTCCCTGCAGATAAAATTAAAGCTATGTTGAATTACGATATGGTTGGCAGGGTGGAAGATTCCGTACTCAGCATATCCGGTGTAAAAACCGGAGCTGAATTTGAAGAAATCCTGCAGTCATTTGATGGCAGTCCACTGAAATTAAGTCTGGGAGGTGGAGGTTACGCCGGTTCGGATCAGGCATCATTTTATTCGGAAAATGTGCCTGTGCTTTTCTTTAACAGTGGGCTGCATGATGACTATCACACACCGGCAGATGATGTGGATAAAATCAATTTTGAGGGGATGGATCAGATCGCTGATTTATCGATTGTTTTGATTGACAGCCTGATGAAGCCGGAAACGGAAATCAGTTATCAGAAAATGAAAAAGAGCGAAAACAGCCGTCATGGTGGCGATATGAAAGTAAGTCTTGGAATCATGCCGGATGTGGCAGGAAGAGAAGAAAACGGTATGGCTGTGGATGGCGTACGACCCGGTGGGCCCGCGGACGAGGCCGGTTTTGAGAAAGGAGACCTGATTATCGCAATCGGAGAACATGAAATATCAAACATCTATGATTATATGAATATTCTCTCGGATTTTGATAAAGGTGATACGGTTGAAATATTGATTATCAGAAATGAGAAGGAGAAATCCCTGGAAGTTGAATTTTAAAGAGAGAAATATGATCTGGAAGAAAATTTTGCTTTGGGTTTTGGCCGCAGTGTTGACAATTGGTGCATCTGTGTATCAGCGCAAAACCGGCCCCACTTATCCACTGGATTTTACTATTTCGATAGCTGGTGATCAGTATGCGTTTGAATTAACCCGTTCGGCGAGCATTGGCGATGGTTGCATTGTTGAAATGCCTTTGCATGAAGAAATAGACAGTATCCGCCTGGTCTATCAAAAATACCCGGGAACTTTTGAACCTGATACGGTGCTCATGCCAGCCGGGAAAGATGCTTATTTAGCAAGTTTGCCAATACAGCCTGCTGCGGGAAAGCTGCGCTATCACATGATAATATACAGACAGGGGAATGTTGTTTTTACCAATGAAGATAATGCCGCTGTGGTTCGGTTCAAAGGTGATGTTCCTGCCTGGGCTTTGATACCACATGTACTGGCTATGTTCCTGGCCATGTTGTTCAGTACTGCAGCTATGCTCATGGCCATTACCCGGATTGGGAATTTTAGAAAAATTGCCTGGTGGGCTTTTGGCAGTTTGTTTGTCGGTGGCTTTATTTTCGGTCCCGTGGTACAGCATTTTGCTTTTGGACAGGCATGGACAGGTTTCCCCGTGGGCATGGATTTAACGGATAACAAAACCCTGATTGCCGGTATATTCTGGTTGGCCGCAGTATTGCTGAACCTGAAGAAAAAACGACGCTGGGCTGTTATTATCGCCGGTATTGTATTGCTTGCCATCTATATCATACCTCATTCTGCCCGCGGCTCTGAATTTGATTATGAAACTGAAGAAGTGAAGACAGGCTGACCTGAAAAATGTTGTGTTTTTTGGAATTCGTAATCAGTTCCTTCATGTTTTCCGGATTGACACTGTTCTGCATTTGGATATTTTTATTATATTTGTGAGGACGGTATGTTCGGATAGTGTAGGGTAGATGTGATAAAACCATTTTATTTTTTGTTGGATACTATTTGACGTGATGCTTGAGGACCAGTGTTCACAAACCAACTTTACTATTAAAAATGCAAAGGAAAAAACCTGGTAATGATGCCCATCCTGAAGTCCTGAGCCCGGAGGTCAGTCAAACCGGAGATATTAATGTGAAGTATTATGCGCCATCGCCGGATCTGTATGATATTGTAAAATATTACTGGATTGTTGATGTCAGGGATGCTACCGGTGATAAAAAAATGGCAAGAATTTCACCTAGCGGATATCCTGAACTCATTTTTCATTTTGGTGATTCGGTTTGTATCAATACAGGCAAGGGAAAATTGGAAGACAAACAATCGGAAAGTATTATTGCAGGACAGATTACACAACCTGTTGTGGTTGACATGAATCCACACCTCAGCTGTTTTTGTGTCAAGTTGCATGCATGGAGCCTGAGCGCAATATTTGGTATGAAAAGCATGAATTTTGTGAATCAGGCTGTCTGTCTGGATGATATTATCCCCAACACCAGGAAAATAATTTACGAACAGCTTTCTCTGGCTGCTGATGATGCGACAAGAATATGCACAATTGAGAATCACCTTCGTGCTTTGAAAAATAAATACGAAAACTGCATTCACCCAATTACCGCAAAGGTGATTTCTGCCATCAGGCAGGCAGATAAGAATCAAATCAAACAACTGGCCAATGATTTTCACCTTAGTAGCCGCACCATGCAACGCAGGCTCAATGATGATATTGGCATCAGTGCCAAAATGTTTTCCCGTATCACCCGTTTCAACAAAGCCTATCAGCTTATCAAAAACCATCAGCATCTGAATCTGCAGGACATTTGCTTCCACCTCGGTTATTATGACCTTCCACACCTGATCAATGAGTTCAGAGAATTTTCCGGAGATTCTCCCATGCAGTATTTCAAGCATGAAAATGTATATAACAGTTTGTTTGTAAGTCAGATAAAACTGTAATCATTTTGTCGTTTTTTTCCAATTATCATCATTGGATTATGTTTTTTTTTGAGATTAAAATTAAACTGTAGCATTATGAAAAAGCCTATCTTATGTACTGTGGCGATTTGTTTTATTTTTATGTTTTCATGCAAGAAAGATGAAGATAGTGATGACATTGCAAATAAATCCTTACTTGTTGTTCCGGGTGATTATCCATCAATTCAGGCGGCAATCAATGCTTCATCACATGGTGATACCATTATTGTAGATCCGGGTACCTACACAGAAAACATTAATTTTAACGGTAAAGAAGTTATTGTTCAAAGCCGGAATCCTGAAGACCAGGGTAATGTTGAAACAACCATTATTGACGGGAACAGTGAAGGAACAGTAGTTACCTTTGACAGTGGAGAAACAGAATCTGCTGTATTAAACGGTTTTACTATCATCAATGGTGATGCCGGCACATCCAATGGAGGTGGCATACTTATTACAAATTCATCAAATCCTGTTGTAAAAAACAACACAATTACCGGCAATGAAGCAAAATACGGTGCAGGAATCTGTGTCAGCGGGGAATCTCAGCCGTCATTTATCAATAATATCATTAAAACAAATACTGCTGATGGCAGCAGAGGAGCAGGAATTTATGTGATCGGAATGTCTTCTGCTACAATTGATAACAATGTATTTAAGGATCATACGGATTGCGATGGGGTTATTCATATCGGAAGCACTTATACGGATGAGTGTGATGCAGTAATAACTAATAACATCATTGAAAACAATACCACGTCTTTTGGTACAGGTGGAATTAAAGTAACATCAGTTTCTACGGCAATCATTTCAGACAATACAATCACTGACAACACAGGTGTTGGCGATGCTTCTGCAGCAGCGATAAGCATTTGTAAAACATCACAAGCAGATATCATTGACAACATAATAACCGGTAATGATGGCAAACAAAACGGAGCCATTATTGTGTATGATGAATGCGAGGCAACAATCAGCGGAAACACCATTACAGGTAACAGTGCAGGCATCCAGGGTGAGCCCTCTGGAACGGGCGGAGGTATTACGGTAAGCACCAATAGTACAGTAGATATATCAAACAATGACATATCTGATAATTATGCATGGAGTTTAAATCACGGTGGCGGAGGCATTATTGTCAGTTACAGTTCTGATGTCAGTATTGATAATAATCAGATTCTTAACAACAATGCTTATCGATATGGTGGTGGGATTTATGTCGCTTTTGGCAGCGGTAATAATGTTACCATTACCAACAATGAAATTTCCGGAAATGATGCTGATGGATACGGGGCATCCAATGGCGGTGGTATTTACATGGATAATGTAATCGAAGCCGTGATTTATGGTAACGATATTGAGGATAACTGGGCGCAAAAAAATGGCGGTGGTATTTATATTGATGATGTGGAAACACTCGTAGGGAACGAAAATACTGCCTGGGTTAGAATGAATGCCCCGGAATCAGCTGAGCCGCACAATACCTATCAAAACAATACCCATGGAGATAATAGTGAAGGTGGTGCTGATGTATACTACAGAGACTGATAGGATAGCTTCCCGGGTTGTTTTGTTTTGACACATCTGAGATTGCATATTGCTTAGTCGTAATCTTACCTATTGTGAGCAAAATCAAAGACTGTTATTACTTTACCGGAAATGCTTCAGATGACATTTATGTGCAACCCGGATAATATAATATAGCATTTTGATAATTTTTATTGCCGCCATTGCCATTTGTGTTATGGCGGCATTCATTTATAAGCCACTCCCACATTTTTCTTTGTATGTAAATGATTTCAGACCTTACCGATGGAAAAGTCTGCTGCTGCTGTCTGAATTCCTTCCGTTTTTTTGACCAACAACGGAAAACGATTTTGCTCCTTGCCGGATGATGAGTAAACATTTTACTTGGTCGACTGCGAAAAAATGTTATTTTTATGACAAATGAACGGCCAAAGGCCTGGATAAAAAGTTTTGTTATGGGTGATAATAAAAATAATTCATCAGAATATTTTGTATCGGCAAAGCGGTCGTCTCTGCCATCACTGGTATTTACGGCTTTGCTTGTTGTTACCGGAATAATGCTTCTTTTTTATAGCATTTTGGGGTTGATACCCATTGTCATAGGTTTGCTGCTTTTATTACACAAGCCTGGTGTTGAGGTGGATATGCAAAACCGCAGATACAGAAATTCAGGCTTTGTTTTTAATAAGGGGATAGGCCCGTGGCAGGCATTGCCGGATGTGCAGTATATATCAGTTTTTAAAGCCAGTGAAGTTAGCGCTGTCCGTGGATTGACAAATACCAGGGTTAGCCAGAAACAGGATGTCATTAAGGTAAATTTTGTTTATGACAGAACCCGCAGGCTTACCATCTATCAGACCTCAGACAGGCAGGATGCTTTTCAAAAGGCAAAAATGCTGGCAAGGGGTCTGGATTTGAGAATTTATGATGCCACCGGCAAGCCACAGGGATGGATTGAAAAAGAGGATATCAATGATGCATGATTCTACAGTGAATACAGATAGTCTTTTGTCAGAAATCTCATTCACAACCAGCCGCAGCGGGGGTAAGGGAGGACAGCACGTCAACAAGACAGAATCCCGCGTACAGCTTTTTTTTGATGTTGAGGCAAGTCAGGCTCTGACTCCTGAACAAAAGGATATCATTCTGAAAAAAGGGAAGTCAATAATCTCCACTGATGGCGTTTTACAAATGACTTGTGATGCGGGCAGATCACAGGCAGCCAATAAGCAGGAAGCGATTGAGAAATTTCTTGTTTTCATCAAAACTGCCTTAAAGCCTGAGAAAAAGCGCAAAAAAACCCGTGTTCCCCGTAAGGAGAAAAAAAAGCGCTTACTTAATAAAAGACAGCAATCAGAAAAGAAACAACGCCGGCAAAAGCCGGGGCCCGATGACGTTGTCTGACATTTTAGTCAGAAAAATTATCGCATCACTTCCCTTTGCTGGCCTTTAGTGTATTGTGCAGCAGGGCGACAATCGTCATTGGTCCCACGCCACCGGGTACCGGAGTAATGTATGAACATTTGGGTGCGACATCATCAAAATCAACATCACCCAGAAGTTTCCACCCGCTTTTGGTTTTATCGCTCTTTACTCTTGTGATGCCAACGTCAATAACAACAGCACCTTCTTTTACCATATCGGCCTTGACATATTCTGCCTTTCCCAATGCCACGATCAGAATATCAGCCTGACGGGTGATTTCTTCCATGTTTTTTGTACGGCTGTGAACCATTGTCACTGTGGCATTACCGGGATAAGCTTTCTGCCCCAGCAAAATGCCTGCCGGCCTGCCTACAATATTGCTGCGTCCTGCTACAACAACATGTTTGCCGCTGGTTTCAATCTCGTATCGTTTCAGCATTTCCAGTATGCCATAAGGTGTAGCAGAAATGTAGGCGTCCATTCCCAGGGTCATTTTGCCAATATTGACCGGATGAAATCCGTCAACATCTTTTGCAGGGTCAATGGCTTCAACAATTTTATCATCATCAATGTGGTCAGGCAGGGGCAACTGTACAATGAATCCGTCAATTTCCTCATCTTTGTTGAGCTTATCCACCTCAGCCAAAAGCTTATCCTCGGTGATGGCATCTCCAAAGCGCAATACAGTAGATTTGAATCCCACATAAGCACAGGCTTTTTCCTTGTGTCCAACATATGTTTCCGATGCACCATCATGACCAACCAGGATGGCGGCAAGATGCGGAATTTTATCGCCTGAAGCCTTTATCTTGTCAACCTCTTGTTTTATTTCTTCTTTGATCTGTTTTGATAAGGATTTTCCATCAATTTTTTTCATAATGATATTATTATCAGTGAATTATTTGGTCAAATCTGCCGGCCTTTGTTTTTGGCCGGTCTTTGGTAAAACTATAAAAGATAAGCTGCTTATCCAAAATTTTTTGGCAGGGCTGATGCCCTTATTATCACTGCTTCCTTATCACCCGGATAGGATGGTATGGGTTAGCAACTCAGATTCAGATGTGAATGATTATTACACCTGACAGTTATGTCGGACTTCGTATGGAATAAAAAGAGACATGGGATTTAGTACTGACCTGTTATCTGATAATATTGCAGAATCCGCTGTCTGGCCAGTTAAGAACAGCAATTTAGCAGATGCATGATTTTTGGCACGGGTATTGTTTTACTTAATAAAAACAAAGTCGGGAGAGAGGGTTTAAATCCTGGCAATTTTGTATTTTTGTAAAAAATATTTCAAAATTGACACAACAAAGCAACCAATTAAGCAGAAAGAAAGAAATCGGGTTCTATAATAACCTGAAAGAGATGACTGAAAAAGTTGTCGGTCGGTATGTTGCCAGGGGTGTAATTCCCCGGCGGGAACATGAGGATGTGGAAACAGCAATCATTGAAAAATTTCTGTTGAAGCAGAATAAAATCGACAGCTCTTTTCAGGGAAAGGCCAAATTGTCAACGTATTATATAGCTGTGTTAAACCGAATGTGTGCTGAAGTCATAAGAAAAGAACAAAATCACTGGTATGCTGTCAACGATATGAATAACAACGGTATATCATATGATTCAACTCTCAGCTTTGAAACTGCAAAGCAAACTCTTCTGCAGGAAGAACTGAAAAGGTTCAATGCTTGTTTGTTGCTTTTTAACTCACTTCAGGTTAAGCTTATGTTGTTTTTGAAATATCAATACAATATTCCAGTGAATAGAACTGATGTGGAAATTTATGCCGGTGATAAAAGCCGAGAAGCAATGAAAATACTGGAAGGCCGGAAAGGTTTATCTAAAGCTATGGTAAACGAAAGACTGGCCAGGCTGGTTTTTCTGGTTGAGGGAAAACAGTTGAGTGGAGATGCAGTGCGGATGTGGCTGAATAAACAGACAGATATTTTATTAGCACGCCTCAATGGCAGAGGCAAAAGATTTCACAATAAGGAAACCATTGGTGTTATGCTTGAAATGCAAATCAGCAATGAAAATAGTGATTTTAATGGAAGATGACAGGATAATGATATGCAAAAGATAAATGAACACTTAACACCTGAGCAAATTGCCAAATGCGCTGATGCAATCAACGAAGGCAAGTTTGATCAATTGCCGGGTGATCTGCTTCATCATCTGATGGAATGTGACCAATGTGCGCATGAAATGATTGTCGTTGCAGAAATGTCTTCAGATAAGCAAAACAGCCGATCAACTGCGAAAAAAATGGTTGAGGATATCGGGAGGAAACCTCGCAGAAACTATAGCAGAAGATTCCTGCTTGGTGTTGCCGCATCTATGGCAATTGTTGCCCTAGCTCTTTTTTTAGGCTTTCCCGGTGTTTTCGGCCCGGATCAGGAGAAGGTTGCCAAACAGCAAACTGCTGATCAGGAGAAATTTACACAGTCAGAGAATCAAATCCCGAAAGATACAATCCGTGAGGCCGATACAGGAAACGACAGAAAGCCAGCCAAAGAAAAAAAAGCAGTTGAAGAAGAAAACCGTCAATTCATAAAAGACAATAATGGGGAAAAGGAAATGCTGGCTATGTATGAGCCTGATCCGGAATTGGAAAAGTTGTACGATAATCAGCAGGGAACATTCAGAGGAGAATCGGTAAGAGTGAACACCCCATCGGAATTACACCACAGCAATGCAGGGAAACTGTCATGGAGCAATGAATCCGGGCAAACCCTGTTCCTGGAGATTTTTGATAACAAGGGCAATGAAATCCTTCTGGACAAAACCAGAGATGAAACTTACACCATCCCTGAACTCTCTCCCGGCTTGTATTACTGGAAGCTCATTGACGAAGATTATGAGTTGCAATTTGTCGGTAAAATTATTGTTGAGGAATAAAAATCATTGCTTTGACGGCAAGGATGATGCAGTAATTTGTTCAATAGTACATAACATGACAGTGTAAAGAACTGTTGTGGAGCAGGTCAAAAATAAATCAACTTTTTTTTCAAAACTACATATTGGCTGCAACTAAACTAACAGAACAAAAATCTAAAAAATTGTAGACATGAAAAAAATTCGTTTAATTTTATCCGTATTATCAGCATTTTTGCTTTTGACTTTTGTTTTTAGCTCTTGCAATAAAGATGAAGAGCCCGAAGAGCCTGATGTGAGCTTCGATTTCACCAACAATTATCACAAAGCACCGATAGAAGTGGAGTTTACAAATACCACTCAGGCCAACGATTTTACCATCAATTCATGGGAGTGGGAATTTGGTGATGAAACCACATCTACTGAAAAAAATCCAACCCACGAATACACCGAGGCCGGCTCTCATAGTATCACACTGAAAGGTTATTATGATGATGACGAATACCGCGCCGGGAATGGTTACTTAACTGTTTACGGAGACCTTACCCGCTGGGCGGCTGATAAATTTTACATGTATGATGCTGCCTGGGCAGGTGAAGAGCTTCCAGTATCTGCGTACATGGCTGTATGGGATGCTCAGGGAAATCTTTTTGATCACTCGGGAACCAACCAGTACATTATTTGGGATATTGAAGAAGAGGACACCGAGAAAAGCATACAGATTTATGATTATGATTATCCACTGAATTCCGGCTCTATTAAAGTTTCACTGCATGCACACAGTGGTGGGGATAATGTGAACCCGAATACTGACCGTGAAATTTACAGTACTACAATTGATGCTTCGGATTTTCATCCTGAAGATGAAGACGGACCCTATAATCCAAATTATAACGGTGATGCAGCGTATAGTTTCACCATTGATTGGTTAGAAGATTGATTGCGTAGTTTTACTTATGTTCATTTGGTTTAGTGCTAAGCAATTATTGTTATGATTAATGCCTCCTGCCTGAAATCAGGCGGGGGCATTTTTCCGAACAAAGGTAAAGTCGCAATCCTGTTGAATACCAGGTGAGAGAAAAGAAATGATTACTTATGATAATATTCCTGACCTGTTTTAATTCAGTGAACAAAATGAAAGCAGGTATGATATTGGAAACCAGAATACGAATCGGGTAGGGAATAAGAAGATAGAAAGAAATTAGAATTATTAATTGGTACATGTATTCTCTCTATCTTTCTCTCTGGGGAAGGGCATTCTGCTCTTCCCTTTTTTATGTAAACTGATTGCAGGGATTTATCTGTATAGCAGGGTATCAGAAATCGTTTATGCTCCAATCAGGATAAAGCCGGCCCAGTTTTTTGTGAGGAAACCGGCTTGAATGGCATCCAGTTTTGCCTGCTGCAATGCCTCGCTGTAAGAATTACCATTGGCCAGATGCTTGTAAAACAAAAATATAAATTCTTTTGTCCGTTCATCATGCACATTCCAAAGAGAAGCCATAACCCGGGGAACGCCTGCCAGAATACCTCCTCTGGGCAAAGCAATGATGCCTTCGCCTTTCATATAATTTCCTTTACCGCTGTTACAAGAGCTAAGTACCAATAGGTCTGCATTCATCTCCATATTGAAAAATTCACCCAAACCAAAAAGTCCGATATTTTTTCTTGTAGCATTGCCGGTGCTGTCATTGAGAAATAAAAGCATTCCTGATCGTTCCGGGTGCTCCTCGTTGACAATACCGTGGCTGGCAAAATGAACAATATCGTAATTAGAAATATATTTTTTTACGTTTGACCTGGTGGCGTCTGTATGGATCAAATGCCTTATTGAGTCAAGACTATTCTGCAAAATATGCTCAATTCCCATGATTTCCTCCCGGCTGTGGGGCAGGGAATCTATGACCCTGTCTCCCCTATATAGAGAGTTGAAATTCTGGCTGCTGTCTGTGTTGTTCTGATTAAAAACGGGGGCGATGGTCAGCAAACTTTTGGGTTTTGAGTTTGCATAGGATTTCTGCAGGTTGCGCCAGAGGGCAGCAGAATAGGAGTAAGATATCGCAAATTGCTTAATCAGCAACTGATGATTCGCACGCATAGATTCGAAAGGAATGTAATGCAAATCATCATCGGGGATGATGACCAGTTTTCTTGTGTTTTCAAGATATGGCATAACTGTTCCCAGCAGTGTTTCGCCAATGCCAGTAGTTTCGCGACCTGTCATTACAGCGTATCGTTCCTTTCTTATTTGATTGGCCAGATTTTCATGCTCATTATAAAAACTCAATGTAGTATCCGGTAATATCAGAATCTGACCCCACGAATCATCAAACATAAAATATTCAATAATTGCCTCGTCATTATCCAGCACCTGTTGAATATCCTGTGTGGATACCAGGGAAAAATCATTTTGAAAAGCTTTCATGTCCCTGTGTTTGATTTTTTCATCAGCCCTGAACCTGAGCATAAGATTGTCTATCAACCGGCTGTTAAGCTCTGTTTGCAGTTGATGGATGTCTTTCGTATTGGTTAGGATAGCAGCGGCCAGTTTGTTCCGCGTTGTCTGAATCTTTTCTGTGCTGGATACCAGGCGGGAGAAATGTGTCGTGTCGCTTTTGAGCAGGGAGTGCGCCCTTTTCTTTACCATCAGGCTGTTGAGATGGATGGCTTTTGAGGACAGTATTATCCCAATTGTTTCATCATAATATGCATTGTCCTCAAGAGTAAACATATAGGGCAAAACCCTGTCCAGAAAATCGTCATACTCACTTGATAATCCGCCAATTTCATAGCCATATACATCTTCAGTCATTATCTTCTGAAAAAGTGTATTTTGTCGTTCAATGATTTTTACAATTGCCTGCGTATTTTTTCCGTTTTCATATGACAAGTCTTTGTATAAACTTTCAAGTAAGCCCAAAAAATATATTTGGGTGGAATATTCAACTTCCGGGGTGATCCGTGGGACTTTGTAATTTCCAATGGTTTCATAATCATCAAAGGCAGAGAGAATCAGACTTTCTGCTTGCCTGTAATTGTCTGCCTGTTGGTGGGCTTTTGCTTTCAGCAGTTTGATATCATCGGCAAAGTACTTTTTCCCGGGCAATGTATCCATGACAGAGATCAATGCCAGTGTAGAGTCTGTGGAGTAAGGCAACACTGCCTGGGAGATCAGTTGATAAGCAAAGGCACGATTGTATGCTGACATGGACTTTGTGGCTGCAATATCCCTGGCCTTGCTGGCATTCAACCACATTTTGACGGTGTCTTCTTTTTCTCCATAGTAATTTGCGAGATTGCCGTAAGTTGCTGCTTTGATATTGTATGCTGTATAATTGAGGGAATTTAGTATGCCAATGGCCTTTTCCGCATATTCAATGGCACTGTCGATATCATCAAAATGCTTTGCGTAATTTGAACTCACCAGTGTATGGAAATATGCATTATACAACTTGACGGGAATTGAACTTTTCTTTGCTTCAAACAAGGCAATATCAGCTTTGAGTACCTCGTTCTGGGTTTTTACCAAATCGTAGGATTCGCTCATATTTGTTATTATGCTGTAATCGGCCATAGCCAGACTGGAAAGGTCGCCGGCCTCGAGTGCGAGATTTCTTGCCCGGTACAAAGTCTCTATTGCCTCTTTCTTGCGTCCTTTTCTATATAACATCATTCCATAATCTACAAGGGCATTTCGCAATGGCTCTCCGGTTTCATTTATGGAATCAAGTATGGCAAATTGTGCCTGAAATATGGCTTCTTCTGATATGGCGATTGTGTCTTCATAGTCCGGTAAGTTTTTAATGCTGTTCAGACTCGTGCGCATCACCCGGAGTGAAGCGAAATACTCAATATGTATGGTGTCATTGGAGGCACTAAAGCGTTCCATGCTTTTTGTAACCACATCATAGGCCTTGTAAAACTGACTCTGATGACTGTATAAATTGGCAACTTCATTTTTCAGGAAAAGATACTGCAAATCTTCTGATTTTTGTATACTCTCATTGGCAAGACTGTCCAGGCCATCAATGACAGCGCCAACAGGTTTCCCTTCATTGTATTTTATGATTAGATCCACATAGGCATCATAAGCAGGATATTGTTTTATATCCCGTTCTTTTGCATTGAATGTGCCGTATTGACCGAAAAGAGTAGACCCGGTGAACACCATTCCTGAAAATATCAGAATGAATCTTATAATATACGCCATCAGCATTTTACTAATCATTTTATCCTGTTATAACATCTGTTTGCCTCGCAAGTTGCATAGCATTTTTACTGTTCCGCAATATGACAAATATTCTAATAATGAGCAAACAGCAAAAGGAATGAGCTTCAAAATAGCTACGTAATAATCATGAAATTATAAATAAGAGGGATATCATTAAACAAAAGATGAGACCAGATCAGGGCGTGACTTATTATGTGAAAAGATTGTAAGGAAAGATATGGAACCTAAACTCCGATATTATCAGATAAAGCTATGCGAAATAACTGAATATCAGGAATAAACGGAGTGTGGCAAGTGCGATGGGACATGCTTTGTCATAATAAGCATTAATTTAGGTCGGCTATATGAGAACACTGTTGTCCGATAAAAATGAAGAGCAGGAAGATAGCAATATCTTCCTTGCTCT
>JBKGYK010000047.1:0-25335 GCA_046546095.1 Bacteroidales bacterium | reverse complement strand
AGAATACGAGATAATTGAGTTTGATGAAAAATTCTTCTTTGATGAATAAATTATCAATGAATAAATTATCCCAGGTTACCAGCCTTTACACAATAATCTAACAAAAGCATATAATAATTTAAAAACATCTCGATTAATCATTTTGAAATGCAATTGGTAAAGTTTTCCACGGAAAGTGCAGTAGAACCAAAAACAAAAAAGATTGCCTGCAGAACCGATTTGCAGGTTTTCAAAAAATCTGCCATCTTTGTTTGAGAAGGAGAAACGCATATGGAGATGGCAAATTACCCCTCAGCCCTGCTTGAAGAGGCTGTCAGGGAATTCAGCAAATTGCCCGGGATTGGAAAACGCACCGCTCTGCGCCTGGTTTTACATTTGCTCAACAAAGACAGTTCGGAAATTGAAGAGTTTAGCAGGGTATTGCACGAACTGGGTAAAAATCTGATGTTTTGCGACATCTGTCATAATATTTCAGATGACAGAATTTGTAACATTTGCGGGGATCGAAAACGTGATCACAACACGATTTGTGTTGTTGAAAATATCCGGGATGTTATGGCCATAGAAAATACCGGGCAATACCAGGGGGTATATCATGTGCTTGGAGGCATCATTTCTCCCATGGATGGTGTCGGTCCGGGTGATCTGCATATTGAAAGCCTGAGAAAAAGGGCTGCTGAGGGTGACATTTCCGAGATCATCCTTGCTCTGCCCACTACTATGGAGGGTGATACAACTGCATTTTATTTATACCGAAAACTGGCAGAATACCATGTAAAAATCACAAGCATAGCCAGAGGCATAGCCATAGGCGATGAACTGCAATACGCTGATGAATTAACCCTGGGACGCTCTATTATCAACAGAATATTATTCGATTCCGGGGAAAACGGAAGTGTTTGACAAACAATATTATTACCTTTGACGGACAAATCAAAATACAGAAAGCATATGATAAGTGATCTTAATTCAATTTATTCAGAAAGTGCCCAGGGCATGAAACGCTCTGCCATCAGGGAGATTCTCAAACTCACCCAAAATCCTGATATAATTTCATTTGCCGGTGGATTACCTGCACCAGAAAGTTTTCCGGTTGACGATATAGCAAAAGTGAGCCAAAAAGTTTTGGAAGAACAAGGTACAGCAGCCCTGCAATACGGAACGACAGAGGGCTTTGTCCCATTGAGAGAGGAAATTCTCAAACGCTATCATGCTGAAGGTCTGGATGTCGGACTGGAAAATCTGATTATCACAACAGCTTCTCAGCAGGGACTTGATTTGTTGGGTAAGATATTCATCAACCGGGGGGACAAGGTAATTTGCGGTCTTCCCTCCTATCTGGGCGGCCTAAGTGCATTCAGAACCTACGGGGCAGAAATGGAAGGTATAGAATTTGATGAACACGGCATGCGCAGCGACCTTCTTGATGCGAAGCTACGGGAGATGAAGGAAGCAGGAGAAAAACCCAAATTTATCTATATCATACCGGATTTTCAAAATCCCGCAGGCATTACCATGCCGGAATTTCGTCGCAGAGAAATCATTGACATCGCACACAAATATGATGTATTAATTGTGGAGGACAGCCCTTACCGTGAGTTGCGGTTTGATGGTGACGCCCAGCCCATGATGTATCAAATGGATGATAGTGGACAGGTTATTACACTCGGGACTTTTTCAAAGATACTTGCTCCGGGTTTTCGTATTGGCTGGGTACTGGCTGATCCGGAAATTGCGGATAAATTTGTGATCGCCAAACAGGCCGCTGACCTTTGTACTCCTCCTTTTGTACAAATGATTGCTGCCCGCTATATGGCCGATGGCTACCTGGAAAAAAATCTTGCTGCCACGATTGACCAGTACCGCATTAAACGCGACACGATGCTGGAAGGCTTCAAAACACACATGCCCGAGGGTGTACAATGGACAGAACCTGAAGGCGGGCTGTTTTTGTTCCTTTATTTGCCTGAACATATGGATACTGAAGCCATTTTTGAAAAAGCAATTGAAAAGAAAGTTGCTTACGTGATTGGCAGTGTTTTTCACTGTAACGGGAAAGGCAAAAACACGATGCGCTTGAACTTTTCATTCCCAACGCTTGAACAAAACAAAGAAGGCGTGAAAAAACTTGCAGAACTCATCAAAGAAAACATGTAAATCTGTATGACAAGCCTTTCGGTAATTATTGTCAACTACAATGTCAAACATTTTCTGGAGCAGTGCCTCCATTCGGCCTTCAAGGCCAGCAAAGGCATTGATGCTGAGATATTTGTAGTTGACAATAATTCCGTAGACGGTTCCTGCAATATGGTCAGGAAAAAATTCCCGGAAGTAAACCTGATAGCCAACAGGGAAAACCGTGGATTTTCTGCTGCCAACAACCAGGCAATCCGGCAGGCAACAGGCCGCCACATTCTTCTTCTTAATCCCGACACTGTAGTTGAAGAAGATTCCTTTGTAAAAATCCTGGATTATATGGATAAGCATCCTGATGTTGGCGGACTCGGGGTGAAAATGATTGATGGTAAAGGGCATTTTTTACCTGAAAGCAAACGCGGATTACCCACACCCAGGGTGGCCTTTTACAAAATTTTTGGCTTGTCAGCCCTGTTTCCCGGATCAAAAAAATTTGGCCAGTACCATCTCTCTTTTCTGGACAAAAACAACATTCATGAGGTTGATATTCTCTCAGGTGCTTTTATGTGGCTTCGCAAGGAAGCACTGGATAAAACTGGCCTGTTGGATGAAACATTTTTCATGTACGGAGAAGACATAGACCTGTCATACCGAATACAAAAAGCAGGATATAAAAACATATATTTTCCGGAAACCACCATCATTCATTATAAAGGAGAGAGCACAAAAAAAGGCAGCATCAATTATGTCCGGATATTTTACCAGGCCATGATCATCTTTGCAGAAAAGCATTTTTCCCAGAAAAACGCCAAAATTTATTCTGCCCTGATCAATATGGCCATTTACTTCAGGGCTGCCATTGCCATTATGGTGAGGTTTCTGAAAAAGCTGTTTATCCCACTGATTGACTCGCTTTTGATTTTTCTCGGTTTTTTTATGCTTACCCCTCTCTGGGAAAACTACAAATTCGGCGATCCGGGATATTATCCGGATTATTTCATGAAATTTGTGGTTCCGGCATATATTCTTGTCTGGCTGATAAGCATTTTTCTGAGTGGAGGTTACGACAAACCCACCAGGCTATGGAAATTATTGCGTGGCATTGTGGCCGGATCTTTTATGATACTGGTTGCTTATTCCCTGCTGCCCGAATCTTATCGTTTTTCCCGTGCTTTGCTACTGCTCGGTTCAGCATGGACACTGATTTTAGTGCCCTTAATCAGGATTGCAGGAACCAGCCTGGGAATTCCGGGTTTCAATATTTATTTCCGCCGTAAAAAACGCATGGTGATACTTGGAAGTGTGGAAGAAATCAATCGGGTTCATGATTTGATATCACAGTCAGAAATCTCACCTGAAATCATTGGCTATGTAAGTCCGGAAAATCACCACAGCAATGGTTTTTATCTTGGAGATATCAGCCAGCTTGAAGAAATCATCAAAATTCACAAGGTTGATGAAATTGTCTTTTGTGCCCGTGATATCAGTTCGCAAAAAATCATCTCCACGATGTTATCACTATCAGGAATGAAAGCTGCATATAAAATCGCTTCTCCTGACGGCATATCTGTGATTGGCAGCAACAGCATCAACACTGCGGGCGATCTGTATACCCTGCAGCTAAACACCATCAGCACAGCCGACAATATCCGTAAAAAGCGCATCACAGACGTATTTACAAGTCTGGTGGTTCTGCTGTTCCTGCCGGTTTTCATGCTGATTACAAAAACCATATGGGGCATCATCCGCAACACCCTGCTGGTTCTTTTGGGCGTGAAAAGCTGGGTTGGTTATGCCGATTCGGGTCAAAAGGATGACCACCGGATTCCGCTCATAAAAGACGGCATCCTCAGTACGGCCTCACCCTACCGGAACAGTCAACTGAGCAATGAGGAAAAAGCTCGTCTTAATCTGAATTATGCCAGGGATTACAAAGCGATAAATGATTTTGTCATTATCTTAAGATCGTTGCCATGCATGGGAAACTAAAACATAAAGACATAAAACTCCGGGCACTGGAACCAGATGATCTGGATTGGCTGTACAATTGCGAAAATGATCCTGAAATATGGCATTTATCCAATACAAGACTGCCCTTTTCCAGGCATCTTCTGAGCAGGTATATTGAACAGGCGCAGGAAAGCATTTTTGTGCAGGGACAAGTGCGTTTTGTGATTGCAGATTATAGTGGTAAGCCTTATGGGATGCTGGATTTTTTCGATTTCGACCCCTTTCACCAAAGGGCAGGCATTGGCATTATGGTATGCAAAGAAGTAAGGGGACAGGGCTATGCAGCACAGGCATTAGATCTGGCCAAAGCATATGCTTTTGAGTACCTGAATCTTCATCAGCTATACTGCAATATTGCGGCAAGCAACACGGCCAGTATAAAATTGTTCAGCTCTGCCGGTTTCAGGCAGTCCGGGATAAAAAAAGACTGGTTAAAACTCCCCGACGGATTCGAAGATGAATTGATTTTTCAGTATTTAGGTTGAAGACCTCACAAGTTTATATTCCTTGTAAGCCCGCTGCCAGATATTCCAGGCCTGATCTGCCTGCTCGGTAAGCATCTGAAAACCGTTTTTTATGCTTGCTCCCTGCGCTTCACAAGCTTCCAGAAATTTGCTTTTCTCCGGATTATAAATCAGGTCCATAGCAAAATGATCCTTCCCAATGAACTGGTAGGGAATATTATGCCTGGCATCACTCTTTGGATACATGCCAACAGGTGTGCAGTTGATAATCAGTTTATGCGACATCAGCACTTCTTTATTCACCTCTTCATAGGTAATCTGATCATCATACATCGGGTCCCGCGAAACGGTAAGGCTTTTTACACCTTTGAGCTTAAGCACATGACGCACCGCCCGTGAGGAACCCCCGGAACCAAAAACCAGCGCTTTGTCCGGGAGATCAATGCCATCAAACATTTTCTCCATCCCCAGAATATCTGTATTGTAACCTTTAAGCAGCAACCTGTCACCTACATGCATGACGGTAATGGTATTTACAGCTCCAATGCTGAGTGCAACCGGATCAAGATCATCAAGATAAGAGATAACAAGCTCTTTGTATGGTGTAGTAACATTCAGTCCAAGCAAATTCGGGTGTGATTTTAAAAGCCTGGGGAGTCGTTGTATCTCTGAAATCGGAAACAAATGATATTTACAAGCTTCAATGTTTTCTTCACTGAACTTCTTCTCAAAATATTTCTTTGAGAAGGCATGATCCAGTGGGTATCCTATCAATCCATATTCTGTCACGATACTTCTGTTGTTTGTCATTCCGCTGCAAATATAAGATAATTGATTGTAATAAAAACACAGATGCAGAATTCCCGGCAAATCAGAAGTCATCCGTTGATTAACAGAACTGACTTACAAGTGATTATCAAACAAGGAATTTCGTATATTTTACAAAACATACAAAATTATGAATATGATGTTTTCTTGCCGGATTTGTATGCACAAGCCTTCTCAGATAAGAAAGAAAAAAACATCTAAACATATATTTTATTCAAATATTCCGGTAAAAAACATGGTAATTTTCAATAATTCATTAAATTTGACCTGAAAGACTTAACTTATACATTATGAAAAAAGCTTATCTTATTGGTATCCTGATTTTTACTCTGATGATTTCAGGAAAACCTGTAACTTCCCAAACACACAACATTAGAATGGACCTTAGCTCTCTTGCACTCGCAGATTTGCGATTCAGTTATGAACATATTCTGGATGACAACATTTCCGTGATGATTAAATTCGGAGGTATGATACCTCGTTCGGTTCCGGGCATTATTTATAATCCAACAGCAGTCGAACAAGAATACGGTGGGGGTGTAGATCTCAAAAACAGATTGGGAGCATTTTCCATTGCCGGTGAATTCAGGTTTTATACAGGCAAAAATCCCAGTGCACCCGATGGATTTTATGTGGCTCCCTATCTGCGTTACAATTCATACAGCTTCAAGACCTCTGTTGTTTATACTGACAACATTTCAGAAGCAGAATACGAGGATCTTGATCCGGAAGAACAGGAACATGCGGTAATGCAACCCAACGGTTCCTATGAGTTTACCGGTCATGGCCTGTTTGATGGAAGCCTGAAGCGTTTTGGCGGCGGACTTGCCATTGGGTATCAATGGCTGATTGGTGAAAATTTTACCATTGACTGGACTTTTCTGGGATTGGGAGTTGAACGCTGGAATTTCGGAATAGAAGCGATAAATGAAACGGAAAATTATGATCCTGATTTTGAGGAATGGAGTGATGAAATAGATAGTGAAGCTGAGGATTTCTTTTTCATTGGCGACAAAATCGAGATAGAAACTGAACCGGATCGCATAAAAATGAATCTGCCATTGACAATGCCAAGCTTTTATAGCAGCTTTACCATTGGATACGCATTCTAATAATATCACTGAATAAAACAAAAGCCTTGTATCTGATGGTACAGGGCTTTTTTTTTAATGTATCTCCTGATGTCACTTGTTTCAGGAGTTTTGTTTCACACTGCCGGGCAAGCTGATCAGACAGAAATCAATCACAAATAATCAGGAAAGCAATTAACAAACAGCCCTGCCGGATGCTTCCGTCCCTCATCTTTTTTTCTTACTTTTGCAGAAATTAAAACATATATCCATGAAGATTTCTCTTGACTGGCTAAACGAGTATATTGAACTGAAGGATACAAACACGGAAACATTGCTTGAGACTCTCACCGACATTGGTCTGGAAGTCGGAGGCACAGAAATCCGGGAAAGCATTCCCGGCTCATTGGAGGGCATAGTTACAGGCAAGGTGAAGGCATGTGAAAAACATCCAAATGCAGATAAGCTCAGCATAACAAAAGTTGATATCGGCAGCGATCGTTTACTTCCCATTGTCTGTGGTGCACCCAATGTAGCCGAAGGGCAAACGGTAGCAGTTGCTACTGTGGGCACAACACTACACATGAATGGAGAGCAGCTCAAAATCAAGAAAGCGAAACTCCGTGGTGAACCTTCAGAAGGGATGATTTGTGCAGAGGACGAAATCGGCCTTGGCAGCAGCCACGCAGGCATCATGGTGCTTCCGGATGAGCTGCCCGCTGGCATGCCTTTGTCAGAGTATTTTGAAGTCAGCAAAGACCTCATCATAGATATTGATCTGACACCAAACCGGATTGATGCAGCTTCCCATATGGGGACTGCCCGCGACCTTGCTGCCAGACATAATTTCGAAGGGAAACACAGTCAGCTCATAAAGCCCGATGTATCGGATTTTAAAGCAGACAACACATCCCTGACAATTCCGGTCAGCATTGAAAATCCTGAAGCATGTAAACGCTACGTCAGTTGTACCATAAGTGAGATTGAAGTGAAGGAAAGTCCGGCATGGCTGAAAAAACGACTTGAATCCATTGGTCTGAAATCTGTGAACAATGTGGTTGATGTCACCAATTTTGTGCTGCATGAAACCGGTCATCCGCTTCATGCGTTTGATGTGGATGAAATCAAGGACAATCAGGTCATTGTCAAAAAAATGCCGGAAGGCACAAGTTTCACCACCCTGGATGAGGTTGAACGCAAGCTGAGTTCCCAGGATCTTATGATATGTAACCCGCAGGAACCCATGTGTATCGCCGGAGTACTTGGTGGCATAGAATCAGGAATAACAGAAAAATCACGGGCGGTTTTCCTGGAATCTGCCTGGTTCGACCCTGTACATGTCCGTTCAACAGCCAGACGACACGGCATCAGCACAGATGCTTCATTCCGTTATGAGCGGGGTGCTGACCCCGGCATGTGTATTTATGCGCTGAAGCGAGCGGCTTTACTGATAAAGGAAGTGAGCGGAGGGAAAATCAGCTCTGAGATATCCGATGTTTATCCACAAAAAGTCAAAGCTGCACATACAGAAATCCGGTATGATTACCTGAACAGCATGTTTGGCACAGAGATTCCGGCAGCAGAAATCAAAGAAATTCTGACTAGTCTTGATATCAGAATAAGGAAAGATAATGATACATCACTGGAGGTAGAAATTCCTCCTTACCGGCATGATGTCAGAAGGCCTGCGGATGTTGCTGAGGAAATCCTGAGAATCTATGGTTACAACAACACTCCGGTAGCTGATAAACTGCATGCCTCTATCAACATTTCTCATGAAGAAGAGAATGAGAAATTGCAGCAGTCTGTATCTGATTTTCTCTCTGCACGTGGTTTCAATGAAATCATGAGCAATTCATTGTCAAATGACGATTATTACAAAGGCCTCGAGACCTTTAAGCCGGATCAACTGGTATATCTTGCCAACCCGGGGAGCAGCGAACTGAACATCATGCGACGCGATTTATTGTTCTCCGGGCTTGAAGCCATCGCAAGAAACATCAATCACCGCAACAAAGATCTGCGCCTGTATGAATTTGGAAAAATTTATTTCAAAGCCGGAGAAAAAGATGAGCAAAATCCGGTAAACAATTATTTTGAAGAAAAGCATCTCGGACTGTGGCTTAGCGGAAATTTTCATTCGCTGCACTGGAATCAGAAAGCAAAAACATCGGACTTTTACCACATCAAATCTGCCGCTGATGCCATCTGCGAAAGTCTTGGCATTGACAAAACAAAACTCAAAATCAAAGAAAGCAAGTCAGAATTGTTTGAATACGGTCTCGGGTACAAACACAAAAAGCGAAGCATATTCGAGCTTGGCCTTGTTAAACACAGCATATGCCATCAACTGGACATAGAGCAGGATGTTTATTATGCAGACTTCAGTTTTGAAGCACTGAAAGCAGTTGCTAAATCATCTGACCATCAGTTTAAGCAATTGGCCAGATTCCCTGCGGTACACCGTGACCTTGCCCTGTTGCTGGATAAAGATGTTAATTTTGAAGACCTCAGAAAAGCAGCACTTCAGGCAGAAAACAAATATCTGAAATCTGTTGATCTTTTCGATGTATACGAAGGTGAAAACATTGAAGAAGGCAAAAAATCCTATGCATTGAGTTTTGTACTGCAGGATGAAGAAAAGACCATGCAGGACATACAAATTGATAAAATCATGCAAAAACTAAGCAGGAGCTTTGAAAAACAATTCGATGCAAAATTGCGGTGATCAGAATTGACAATTACTCGTTTTCAGGTAATGGCATATCTTTGCTAAAATAAACTGTGTATCCGTGCTTGAACCTGACCGGCCGGTAATTTGTCATAAAGGTACTGTCAGGCTTACCCCAGTTGCGAAACCTGCCGGCATCCTTCACCATTACATCCGGAGGTTTTTTGTACAGGTCCTTCATGAATTCCGATTTATCATCCTGAGTATTCAGGAAAATCAAATGAAAATATTTGTATGGGGAAACACGGTCAGAATATGCCATGACAGTACCACCTTTGCCCGGCAAAAAGCAAAAAACAGAATCTCCTGGCTTTGTATTTGTCTCAATCCACTTTCCCAGTTCGGTGGGATGATTTGGAAACCCGCTGAAATAACCATTGATAACAATGCTTTCGTACGGAAGCATAATGATAACCAGGCCTGACAGCATCAGTGCTGCAGATTTTTTCCCTTTTCGTGCAGCAAGAGCGGCATGATCAAATGATTCTGCAAACAAAACAGGCAGCAGCAAAGAAAATGTGATGAGAATCTGTTTAAACTGATGTGCATGATATGTTCCGGAAATGTTGATTGCCACAAAATCGAAAAACAACCATATCACAATTGCAATGAACCATGGTTTTTTGAACAGATGATGATGCCACCCGGCGAGTGGGATAATCAATAAAAAGAAAAACAATCTTTCATTAAACCAGGCCTGAAAGAAACTATATAAGTGCTGTACCGGTGCTTCATATGTGCCGGGGTTCAGCAGTATCAGCCACGCACCCTCAAAATACTCCCGGAAACTCACTCCGGAGAACATCAGAGGCAACAGCATGAGGCTATGAGCTGCCAGAGATGAAGCAAGCATCAGTCCCAGACCAGACAAAATTTTGCCTGAAGACATCTGTTTACGCCGGGTAAGCACAAAAAACAAAAACAAACCTGCCATTGAAAACAAAGCCACCTGCTTAAAACTTACGGCGAGTCCCAAATATATTCCTGCAAGCAGATAATTCCTGAGGACATGCTTTTTCCTGTCGGCTTTCAGGGTGCTCCAGAATGCAAGCAAAACAAACAAACACATAAAACTCTCTGTGACAGAAGGGTAATATCCTTCAAAAGCATTCCAGGTATTGCCCAGTCCCCAAAAATACATTCCCAGCACAGCAGCAGGTTCTGAGTGCAATTGAGTCAGAATTTTTCTCAAGACAGGAATTCCGGCAACAATGGACAGAATTCCCAGAATCCTGACGAAAATAACATTAACACCGAATAAACTATGAGATAAGGCAAACAAGTAAAATATACCGGGAGTTTTGTTTTCAACAGAACTATGATAGGGTGGCAAATCATGTTCCAGCCAAATCCGGCCAATGTAATTCCACATGCCTTCATCAACCATCATCGGGCGATTTATTGTAATCAACAACAACAAACCGAAGCTCAGACTCATGATGAACCACGGACTTTTTAAGAGACGATATAATGGGACTTCCTTATCCATCCACAGGCAGTTTACCATGTTTCAGACAAATATAGCAAATTTAATCTTTTCTCATGTTTACCTTGTGAATGTTCTGCCAATCCGATCAATTCATCATTTCTGTTCAACCATTGCTATCTGATCAAGAAAAACATACCAGATGTAGCCCTTGACATTCTCATAGCCCATAGAAACCAGGGCATTCATGTAATTCTGAACTTGTTTATTGTATTTTGCAATGTGTTTCTTCCCGAATTTATAATCCACAACTACCGTTTCGTTTTCTGCCAATACCACACGATCAGGCTTAATAAAACTTCCGTCAGGCATGAGGATATCCCGTTCATTGATGGTGGTAACATCTGCTGAGAACCACTGACTGACCGGCTCTCTTTGCATGGCACTTTCTATAAGTTTTTCATATTCCACCGCCTCTTCCCTGCTGATCCGGCCAGAGCGCACAACATTTTCAATGGCTTCCGGGATATCTTCGGGCGTTTTTACGGATTCCAGCACAGCATGACATACCGATCCGGCCGAAGTTTTATGCAATATCTGCTCGTCCTGATCCAGTTTAATAAACGCATCCGGATGATGGTAACGCATGCTGTTATCACGTATGTTCAAAGGATAGGTGTCCAGCTTAAGCCGTTCCGTTACTTGCACTTCACCTTCCATTTCCGGATCATATGGCGGAACGCTGCCCAGATGAAAGCCGGATTCTTCATCAAAACAAGCATTCCAGTCGCTTATGGTATATTCTGCATCTGTCCCATTGCCTGCGGATTTCACTGCAAAACAGAGAAAGCTGTTTGCTGACTGCATTTTGTTGCCACTGTGCTGAGGCCCCCAGATATAGAGTCCCTCTCCTGCCCTGGTAAAAGCCACATACAATTTGTTCAGTAAATCCACATGTTTTTTAAAGTTTTCGGTATCATATGATTTTGCAAAATAACTGTCTTTGAGAGCTTTTTCATAATCCACAAGCAATAGAGGAAAATCGTTAAAAGGCGGCACATCCGGTTCTACCCATAAAGCATCCCTGGCATTGGATCTGGATACCTTCCAGTCAGTAAACGGCATAAACACGAACCTGAATTCCAGACCTTTGGCTTTATGTACGGTACTGATCACAACTGCACCGGAAGCATCGGGCATTTCGAGTTTGGGGTCTTTTTTTTCAAACCATTTGATAAAAGATGCGATTTCTACTGTATTGCGCTCAGAATAAGAGAGCACATTATCCTGAAAAGCATTGATAAAGGCCAGTGATTTTGGCATTGCATCCAGACCGTACCAGTGAATCAGGTTCTCAGTAAGGTCGTAGAGTGGCCATGCAGCAAGCCGATCCCTTTGTCTGGTAAGTTCTTCCGGCAAATCATGCATCAGGGCTCTGATTACATCCTCCCTGTCGGGACTAAGCGGTTGTGGCTTATAATCAGCAATGCCACGAACATAAATCTGATATGTGTATACGATCTGAGACAATGCGATATAATCTTCCGGATTATCGATCCATTTGAGGCTTACCAATAATAGCTGAACCACAGGTTGCTCACTCAAGAGAAGGCTGGAAGCAGAAACCACAGGAAAACTGTAATCATCCTTGCCATCCTCTTCCATCAGGCGCAGTGCAATTTTACCGGCGTCTTTGTTGTTATCAGTAATGACAGCCATATCACCGGCGGAGTAGCCTTTATCCATCAGCGATTTCATCTCAGCCACCATCTCATCCAGGGCGGTTTTTTGCCAGGCATCTTTCTTTTTTCCTTCCAGAAACCGGAGTTTGACTTCCCCAAAGGGAGCTTTGGTTTTCCGGGGTATTTGAATAAAATCCTGCGTTCCATAGAGCTTGAAAAAATCAAACTCAGGATCAGGTTCCGACACTTCATTCTCCACAGCCAATGTAAATTGCTTTAGCAGTGCTCCGGTAATGTGGTTATTAAAAAGTACAATATTTTTCCGGCTGCGAAAATTCCGTTTCAGCGTTTCATTTTGTGCCCCTGGCAAATCCTGTTCAACCTGAGAGCTTAGAAGGTTCCAGTCACCGTTTCGCCATCGGTATATTGATTGTTTAACATCCCCAACAATCATGGTTTGGCCTCCGCTGGCCAGACTTTCTTCCAGCAATGGCCTGAGAATATCCCACTGCATACGGGAGGTATCCTGAAATTCATCCAGAAAGTAATGCCTGTATCTTGTCCCCATCTTTTCATACACAAACAAAGCATTGTCAAGGCTAACAATATCATGCAGAAGCTGGGACATCTGGAATGGAAAATATATGTTTCTTTCACTGCACAAACGACGTAACTGCAGGTTGATATCCAGAAGCACACCAAAACTGTTGATGTTTTTGACCAGGGCAAGGGCTGTGGTGTATTCTTTCCGGTATTTTTCCATATAGTCCACAGTCTGACACAATAGCGGATGCAATTTGTTTTCAACAAATCTCACCAGCTCCTCCCGCTTTTGCATTGGCTTGGTAAGCATTTGCAAGTGATCATGATAACATTTGATTACAGTTCCGGTAATATCACGAAACCCTTTATCAGCCAGGCCAAGTAAAAAACCTGCCCCACCATTTTTCCCGCTTTTAAAATCACCGGGATCAAAACCGGAATCAGCAATGATACTTTTTGCCTGCAAGCCGGAATTTTTCAGATGCAATTCATGCTTTTGTTTGATGGCAAAAACTTTATCACGAAAATCCTCAAGAATGGAGGTATCTTCATTAATTTCTCTGAGAATATGTTCTTTCTGGAGAAATCCTTCCTTACTGATGATATCGGATTCATTGAGCAACTCGCTTCTGATATTCCAGTTTTTATCATCGTCGATTTTAGTTTTGGAATATGCCATCAGCCATTTCCCAAGTCTGGAATCCAGCTTGAATCCGGACAATAAATCATCCAGAGCTTCTTCTCTGCTCACTTTATCATCAAGGCTGATTTCACTATCAGGTCGAATATTTGCTTCATAAGCGAAGGAGGCGAGAATACGGTTAAAAAAACGGTCTATTGTACTGATTGACAAACGCGAATAATCGTGTAGCACGTGTTTCAGAACAAGGCCGGCATTTTTGATAATTACGCGCTCATCAAGCCGTGATTTGTCCTGGACATTGTCAAAATAGCCATCCGCTTTATCTCCACGGGAGAGCATGCCCAACACGTTAACAACACGTGTTTTCAGTTCACCGGCAGCCTTGTTGGTAAAAGTAATGGCCAGGATATTCTTGTATGACTGTGGATTTTTTATCAGTACGGCAATAATATCCACTGCCATAGTATAGGTTTTGCCGGAACCGGCAGAAGCTTTGTATATTGTAAGCCCCATCAGTAATTAATCTCGAAACTTGTGGTTTCGCAATCATTGATGATAATTTCTTCTTCCAGCTCTGCGGGTTCACTTCCAACGGTAAAGCAACGGATGGTATGTGTGCCGGAAGCCACTTCTTCTATTTCCCGTGTTTCCCCGCCATCAAGAACAAACAATTTGGATCCGTCAAGACGAACTTCGGAGCTTCGGGAATCAGAATTGGTTATTTCCAGGCTTCCGGTGTGATCAAATTCGCAATCAGGTTTTGTTTTGCAAGAACTTCCACCCAGGACAAGAGCAATGATAAATAGTACGCTTATTACTTGTTTCATATATATCAGATTTTGCTTATCCGGCTCTACCGGTAAACTGTTTATCCAAAGTTAGGCATTTTTGTTTAATGACATACAAAGCTACAGGATTTTTTCAAAAAAAAGCATTTCCCTTTGCCGGCACTTTGATATTCTGAGATTCCGTAATTCTTTGTCAGGCAGAATCAGTTCTGCGGATAGGTGCTAATTTTCAGGGTATGAGCTATACCGGAGGTGTTGGCAACGAAAACTGTGGAATCGTTGATTACAACAGGTGATGAGAAAACCTTCCCTTCCGTGTGAAATCTGCTAAGCTCATTTCCTCCGGGTGAAAGCAGGTACAGGTTTTTATCATAGGATGCGGCCAGAATGTTTCCATTTTCAAGCAAAGCCGGTGATGCCACTACCCTTCCGCCGGTTTCAAAGGTATGAAGGATTTCACCCTTCAGGGATATAAAATAAATTTTGCCATCGAATGTCCCCAAAACAATGTTCTTATCATCGGTTTCGACAGGTGTGCCATGGATTTTCCCACCTAGTTTCACCTTACCAACAGGCGTTCCGTCAAGTTTGGTGAAATGCAGACGTTTGTCGTAGGAGCCAAACACCAGCAAGCCATTGCTGAGCTCTACCGGGGCGGAATGAATAATCCATCCTTCAGCGATATAACGCCTGATGATATCACCAAGGGTGTTAACAAAGTACATTTTCTTTGAATTTGAGCCAATGGCGATTTTTCCATCGCTTAGCAATTCAATGCTTCCGTGTAAGAGATTGCCGGTCCGGCGCCGGTCGATTTCCATACTGCCGGCATTTAGAAAAACCAGACTGTTGTTGCATCCAAAAACCAAACGACCGTCCATATTTTCCACTACATTGGTAAATATCCGGCCGCCAATCCTTCGTTTTTGTAAAAAATGCCCGTCGGGGGTAAAAAAATACAGGTATCGGTCATAACTGCCGATAACTACCCGTCCATCTTCTAGTTGCGAGGCTGTAGCATGAACAAAACTCCCTGTTTCGAAACGCCTCATCAATTCCCCCTGATGATTGAAGAAATACACATATTTATCATGTGAACCGATCACCACCGATGTATCGGTAACCAGTGGAGTACCGTAAAAAGCAGCATCAGCCTCAAAAGTATTCATCAGCTCAAAATCATACTTACTGTCCTGTGCACTGACAGCATAAGCAATTAACCAGAGCGGTAAAACCAATATTAATAATCCCGTGCCTTTCACAATTCCAACTTAAGTGCGTAAAGATAAGAAAAAATGGGTTTTATGTTACATCCCTGATAAGGACATTTCTGCCTTTCTGAATACCTATAGGATTCACTTACACCCGGATTATATTGATTCAGTAAGATAAAGAGAATTCTGAATTAAAATGATGTCCGTGAATTGATCAGATTTTTGAAGTTTTCATAATCCATATCAACATGCTGAACATGTTCCCACCACCAATTGCCGATATAACTCAGAACTTCCTTGGGAGACGGAGGGTCATCACTCAGATAATCAGCATTGAAAGTGGCAACTTTGAAAACAAACTGCCTGTGTATTCGCTGGTGCGATTCCAGATATGGATAATCAAATTCCGCCATATACTCTTCCTCTCCGCGAAAGTGTTTGAGTGAATAATCTGTCAGCCGGGATAAAATTTCAGCAAACTTTTCCTGTGACTTATTATTATCTACCAGATCAACCAGTGCATTAAATATTTCAAACAGTTCAAAATGCTGCTTATCAATCATTGCATTACCGATGGAAAAACTGTTTTTCCATGCAAGCTTTTTAACCATACGATGTATTCTCTCTCTCTTTTAAAATCTCAAAATCTCTGTCAGCGAAGATAATTTTTTAGAGTCGATAAATGTGTGCATTCATGAATAAGTAAAAAGGCGTAGTTGCGGACAGGATTATTTACAATAACTGTCTATGACATCGTAGGCAGCATGCATGCCCAATTCACCGGCTTTACCGAGGCTTTCACAGGCTTTGCTTTTTTCTTTGAGAAACAGGAAAGTAAGGCCTCTGTTAAAAAATGCTTCTGAAAAATCAGGTTTGATTTCAGCGGCTTTTGAAAAGTCCTGTACTCCTTCCCAGTGATTGGCGGTTAGTGAACGTGCATAGGCCTGATTGTACCAGGCAAAGCTCATCTCGCTATCATTTTCAAGTGCTTTTTTGTAATTATCAAGCGCTTCATTGAAATTGGGATTGTTCTCACCATGACTTTCAATTTCGGGTCTCTGCTGTTTCACATACAGTGCTTCTGTGCCTTCCAGATCATTCATAAACATACCCAGAAGCAGAAAAGTATTGGCACGGGAAAAAAACACAAGCGGATTGGCATATTCCAGATTCAGGGCGGTCTCATAATCTTCCATCGCCTGATTAAAATTATTCTGCAAACTCAGAAGCGAAGCCCTGTACAGATAATTGATGAATGTCCCGGGCTGCTTGTCTATCACGATATTCAAAGAATCAACCAGAGACTGGATTTTATGACTGTCCAGTTGTTTATAATCATTGCTCAATGCAATGGTTTTGCTATGCATGTTTTCAGAAACATAGGCCTGCTTTTTATAAACATCATAATACCGGTAAGTCAGTTGGGGGATTCCGGGCGGAAGAATAAAAAACACATCTTCAGCCGCAATATTGTTTACTTTCGGGTCAGTATCATCTGCGCCGGTAAAGTCGGAATCCAGACTGGTAAGTCGTTCCAGCTCAACCCCCTGACGAAACTTCAGCTTATCGCTTTTTAGTTTATTGATCGTATTCACTGATTCTGCCATTTCTCTGTCAATGGCCGCTTTTTGGGGCATATTTAATTTTTCCCTGACATGTGCCCGGTTTCTGTAGGCATCTGCAAAATCCGGAAAAATTGAAATAACACGATCATAATCATCCCTTGCAAGCTCATATTGTTTGGTCTCCACCAACAAACCTGCACGGTTGTACAAGGCCAGGATATTGTCCGGATGTTTTTTGATGATGGTATTGTAATCTTCAATGGCTTTATCGAAACGCTCCTGCTGGGAATAAACAAGTGCTCTGTAAAACAAGCTGCTGGTATTCAAAGGTTTCGCTTTCAGAATAAAGTTAAGGTCTTTCAGGGCATTATCCCATGCAGTATCTTCCACTGCAATCATAGCACGCCGGAAATAGGCAAAATAAAAGCTGCTGTCAGAAGCAATGGCTTTATTGATGTAATGCAATGCAGAATCCTGTTCTCCGGCCTTATTCCAGCCGATGCCTTTCTGTACCAATACATTTGCATTGTCGGGCTGCAGGCTTAAAACCGAGTTAAAATCATGCATGGAGCGCTCTAACATATCCTTGCTCTGGTATGCGATGCCCCTGACAGTAAAAACCGCCACATTGTTCAGGCCAAGGTCAAGTGCTTTATTACAATCTGCTATGGCTTTATCATAACGTTTGAGATAAATCATTGTGATGGCACGCTGGAAATACACGAAAGCATCAGACTCATCAAGACGTATGGCTTTGTCGAAATCATTGTGAGCCTGCCTGTAATCCATCATGCGGCTATTGACCATGGCGCGGTACAAAAATGCCTTTTGATGGTAAGGTGAAATGTTTATACAGGCGGTAAAATCTTTATGTGCGCCGTGATAATCTGCAAGCTCATATTTACAGTATCCCCTGTAGAACCAGGCATCGGGGTTATCAGAATTACGTTCCAGAGCATAGGAGAATAAATCTACAGCGTCTGCATACTCTTTGTTCTGCAGTTTAAACATGCCCTGCTCGTAGTAATTATGTGTAAACTGAGCACTGACAGATACAGGAAACATGCAATGTATCATGCCGGCTATGAGGATGTATTTCAGTAAGCTCTGTTTCATCTGCAGTACTAAGGTTCTTTCTCGGCCATTATTGGTTAAGCGGAGGATTTTCAGCCTCTTCAGCCAGGGGAAGCAGAAACCAGGCATTCAACCCGGCCTCTTCGTTGGTAAGGCCAATTTCTCCACCCATTTCCTCAACAGCCATTTTGCAGAAATACAAGCCGATACCTGAAGAATATGACATACCAAATTTTGCTTGTTTGGATTGGGTAAATTGGTCAAATACTTTGTCAATGATTTCGGGATCAATGCCACCGCCCTGGTCCCGCACATTAATTTTAAGCATAGCTTTATCCGGTAGTATTTCACCCTGCAGGCTGATTTGTCCCTTCTCCGGAGAAAATTTCACTGCATTGGTAAGTAAATTCACAAATATACGTTTCAGTAAATGATAATCCGCCAGTACTCTGACTTCGGGCAAGCTTACCACAATATCCTGTTCTTTCATCTGCATTTCTGTTTTCACTTCCGGCAATGCTTCGTCCAGCACGGTTTGGGGTAAGAGTCCCTGAAGATGCAACTGAAGTTTTGCTTCCTTTTGATATTGCACGTCCAGGATATTGCTTACCAGGTGCAACATACTATAACCAATCTGATGAATATACTGCAGATTTTCTTTATCAGGCGGCAAATCTGAAAAACCGATGATTGTATTCAGTGGGGTTTTCAAATCATGGACCATTGTGCTTATCATGGAATTTCTGAATTCTGTCAACTCAGCAAGCTGCTCATTTTTCCGGTTGATGGTATTTGCCTGTTCTTTCACCTTTTTCAGATGCCGGCGTGTGCGCAAAGAGAATATAAGCACAAACACAAGAATAATCAGACCAACACCCAGAAAAAAGGAAAGCCGTTCTTTTTCAAGTTTTGATTGTTGAATTGCCACTTCCTTTTCTTTCAGCGCCATTTGCTGTTGCAGAATCTTATTTTCTTTCAGTTCAGAATCAAATCTGGTCTGCAGGACATTGATGGTTTGCTCTGCACTTTCTGTTCTGATGGAGTCCCGGATATGATAGTGCCTTCTTTGGTTTTCATAAGCCTCTTTATATTTGCCCATTTCATAGTAAACGACAGAAATGTTGTACAGGTTTTCCTGAAGCACATCATTCAGATTAAATTTTTTGGCTTTAGCTATTCCTTTTTTCAAATATTCAACAGCCCGATGGTATTTTTTTTGTTTCAGATAAAGCTCTCCCAGCCCTGAATAATTGTATGCAAATCCGGGTTCAATGCCAAGTTTTTCACAAATATTCATGGATGAGTCTATATATTGTCTGGCTTCCTCAAAATTATTCATGCTGATTGCCAGGCTACCCAGATTAAAGTAGGAAATGGCAAGGGATGCCTCATTACCGAGGCTTTTTTTTATCTCATGGGCTTTCTGATACACAATCCGAGCAGAATCAAATTGTTCGGTACGGTCATAAACAACTCCCATGTTATTTAAGTTATTGGGTATATAGCGCAAATTTCCTGTGCTGCGCAAAATATGGTTGGATTTTTCTAAAACATTGATTGCCTTATCGTAATCCCCTTCGGTAACATAAATCTTTCCAATATTTGCAAGCGAAACAGCTATATTCACACTATCCTTATCTTTTTCATAAAATTCCCGGGCTTTCATGTAATTGATCAGGGCAGAATCATTTTGGGAAGTATTGCTGTAATAATTTGCATATTCAATATAAACGCTGGCCAAAATATCATCTGACTTAAGTTGCCTGCCAATGCTTTCAGCTTCTTCAAGGTAAAAACGCATGCTATCACCATTCATTTCTTTTCTGAAAGTGATGGCCAGCACTTCATACATATCAGCAATATGGAGGCTGTCCCCGGCTTTTTTTGCCAGGCTCAGTCCCTGATGAAGGAAATATCTGGCAGAATCCGGTTTAGATTTGTTTGTATAAGCATAGCCAAGTTCCCGGTATGCAGTGATAACTCCCTTCGGATATTTCAATTTCTGCCCAAGTTCAAGCAAACCATGCGCACACATTAAAGCCGAATCAACATGTTCAAAATCACATTGACTGTGAGCTTCGGTAAAGATGGAATCCTGATTCTGCTCAGACATAACAGAAATACCCAAGTTATCCTGTGCAAATCCGCTCAATGAAGCAAAAATGAGAATCATCAAGCCAGACAAGCCGGGTGCAAATATTTTCAGGACAATCTTCATAGTTGTTATATAAATATACAAAATATGCAAACTGCAAATTTATTCAGGTTTTGATAAAGCGAACAAAATAAAATTACTTCTTCCGCAATAAAATAAAATTTTTAAACTGACCAAGGCTTCTGCCAAATATAATATTTTTTTCAATAAAAGAAATTATTCTGTACTTTAGTTTGTCATGCTTCATTTTATCTCTTCCGGGATTTTTTTCCTGCGCAGAATAATTCAGCTCATTTGCCCAGTCAAAGTCTTCCATCCATTCCTGCATCACTTGTGGATGCGTACCTTTAAATTTTTCCGCCCTGCCCAGGGGGCCATAGTCAAAATTGGATTTGCGGTTTCTGTACAGATTTTCAGTTGTTTTGCTTCCTTTGTGAATGGTATCCAGCGATTTCTTTTTTGACTGCATCAGCCGCGGCGGCCGAACCCAGCCGTAGTGATAAACTGTGGCATGAGCCAGTGCACATTTCAGTTTATAAGTTCCTTCCTGCTGTCGGTAATTGATGCCATCAAAATCAGGTATTCTTCTGAATGACTGTGCAGACTCCCAGGAGTGTATTTCCGGGTCATTTCGTATGATTCGGATTTCACGTTTGTACCAGCCATGCGCTGTCTGATGATGATTGTAATCTCCCCAGAAATGTACATAATCAAATACCAGTCCTTCTACCTCATGATCGTGCAGCAATTCCCTGCAGCGTTTTTCTATTACGGGCAGATCTTTTTCATGGATAAGTTCATCGGCCTGCAGATAAAACAGCCAGTCTCCGGTACAATGAGATTTGGCAATATCGGTTTGATGGGCATTTTCCATACCTCTGGGGTACTTTTCAATATTCCAGACGGTATCAACAATCTTGATTTTATCCGAACCAATGGACAATATATCTTCTCTGGTAGTATCATCCTCATCGCAATCACCAAGGGCAACGATAAACTCATCCACAATGGGCAAAATGGATTCAATGGATTGTTTTACCGGATAATACAGCCTGGAAGCGTTTTTCACCATGGTGAAACCCGAAATGCGCATTGTATCATCTGCCCTGTTTTGTGTCATGAATAATTGTGAAATTATTTGTGTACTGTTCTTACAAATTCTTCGACTTCAGGAACACCGCCCTGATAAACCAGGTATCCGTTGTATGGTTCCCTTTCGGTGATTTCATCGTTTATGGATGTCAGCATCAGATCTTTAACCTTCTCAGGATCATCGGTTTGACCGAGAACCCAGCCAAGCTTGATGTAAGCTACCTCAGGCAGCATGTTACCAAGCGGGACAATGCCTTTGGCCATCATATCACGGCCGGTATCATACACAAACATCTGCACATAGCCCCAGAGTGTCTGCAGTGTCATAAACATATGCACGCCTTTTTTGTGGGCACGCTCTATGGCGGGATACAGTTCTTTGTTCACATGACCAAGGCCTGTTCCTACAATGATAATTCCTTTGTATCCGGCCTCAACCATAGCGTCAAGCACATCGGCTTTCATGCCCGGATAATAATACAACATGGTCACACTGTCATCGAAATATGGCTTTATGACAACATCTTTATCGCTTCTGCGCTTGTTGTATGTCTTTTTTATGGGTGTGATTTTTTCCCTGTTGATCATGGCAAGCGGTGTATCGCCAATGGTACGGAAGGTAGAGCGATATGATGAGTGCATTTTTCTTACACGGGTTCCTTTGTGCAGCAGGCCGTATTCATCCGATGTTGGGCCAAACATACATACCTGTACTTCAGCGATGTCTGATTCGCCGGCTGCTTTCATGGCGTGCATCAGATTGAGTGCTGCATCAGATGATGGTCTGTCGGAGCTGCGTTGTGAACCGACAAGCACCACCGGCACAGGCAGGTTCTGACACATGAATGTCAAAGCTGCTCCGGTATGATGAAGTGTATCTGTTCCATGTCCGATGACAATGCCGTCAATACCTTTTTCAATTTCCTTTCCGATAGCTTTGGCCAGAGCCTTGTACTGCATTGGTCCCATATTTTCGGAAAAGACCGCAAATACTTTTTCGGTATCCAGGTTACAGATATCTGCCAGCTCAGGTACGGCACCGTAGAGCTCACCCGGAGAAAATGCAGGTATCACGGCACCGGTACGGTAATCCAGCCGTGAGGCAATGGTTCCGCCTGTACCGAAAAGCTTCACATGCGGCAGGTTTTCCGTGTATGGAAACTCCTTTTCGGGGATTCCGTAATTGGCTTTTTTGTAGCCGTCTTCTTTCATACTTTCCACTGTATCTGTGGCAATCCCGATGTTATAACCTGTTGCGATTTTCATGACGATGTGTTTGTCATCGTCGTTTTCGGACCTCGGAAGCACGGTTCCTTCAAAATGTCCCCGTGTGGTTTCTACCTGGGCATGTCCCCACACCCTGACCTGGTATTTTTTCAGAAGCTGTAACGCTTCACCTTTATATCCCTGGAAATAATCTTCGCTCATTGTAAAAGCTTTTTAAAATGCTAAAATTGTTTTTCTATTTTACTTACCATATCGTGCAGATTTACGTTGCCGACAGCCATATTCCGTATCTGGCCTGCAACCCATGATGCTCCGGCCTCTTTGCTTTGCTTTCTGCCTTCTTTTTTGTACTTCTTCACCAACATGGGCACATTTTCCATGATTTCCTTTTCGCTGCGCTTTTTGAATTTTATTACTGCCAAAAGGGATTCAAAATCCATTTTTGGATGCTCATACAGTGCCGGCAAAATACGGTAAGCCAGTTCTTTTTCCAGCTTGTTGTTTTGCAGATATTCAAATATATCAAAAAGCTGGTCGTAGTGGAATTCAGAAGACTGTGTATAATGCCCTTCCACAAATTTCAGATACTGACCAAAAAATGTACCGATAAATTTCGGGTCGTAATCCAGCTCGGTAACAATTTTCTCAATTACAGGTACCTGATTGTTTCTCAGCAAGTAATGATAAGTATCTTCGGGGACATTCCATTTGCGCAATTGCACAATGCGGTCGGATACATCCACGGGCAAGTTGCGCCTGAGTTCTTCGATATGATCGCTGGAGAGTGGCATAGGTGCCGTATCGGTATCCGGATACATGCGGTCGGCACCGGGCAATACCCTTTCGAACATGGTGGTTCCGTCTTCAAAGGATTTACGGGTTTCTTCCGGGACACCATCAAAAGCCATGGTACAACGTTCTTCTATAGTTTCCAGCGCGGTTTTTACATCCTCTTCGGGAGCCCAGAAAACAATCAGTGCATCTTCCTCAGGCTTCCATTGCATAATGGTACCGATGATTTCCATATCAGCCTCAGTGATTACCGGATCAAACATTTCGGTATGCACCATATTGGGCATTTCCAGACATGCAATTACTTTAAGCCTGCCGGATATTTCATCAGCAAAGGTTTTTCCCGGTTGGGTAAAGTGTGACATAATGCCTTTAAACCCGGGCAACTTCACTACCATAAGGCGCTGACCGGAATCTTTTGCAACTTTTATTGACGGGTAGGTAATTTCGAAAGCATCGTAGTCCAGCCGTGATGATTCAATGGACCAGTTGTCGGAATTTAAGCGTTTTTTGAGTTTATTTTTAATTGCCAGCAATGCCCATTGGCGGAAGGCTTCGTTGTGCGTAAGTTCAGGTATCCATTTGGTGTGTGCCACACCTTTAATCTCAACCCTGGAGCCACCTTTGCAACTTACGTTTACGTCTTCACGACCGGCACCCATTCCGGTTCTCACTTTGTTAGTGCTTCGATTCAGGAAGCGGATATAATCGCAGGTTTCCTTTACTTCGTCGGGATTCTCGCAATCGGGATAGGTAACGGTTTCGATTAAAGGCATTCCAAGCCGGTCGGTTTTGTACACCCTGTCATGGCCGATATCGGAAATTTCACGGCAGGAGTCTTCCTCAAGGCTAAGCTGAATCAAACGAATTTCCTTATTGGAAATGGGAATTTTGCCTTCTACCCCAATAATGGCAGTGCGCTGGAATCCTGTTGGGATGCTACCATCAAGGTACTGTTTTCTGGTAACATGCACCTCACCTACCACGTTTAGTTTTGACAGCAGGGAAATCTCTATGGAAATGCCCAGTGCCTCTTTGTCAATCATGAAAGGGGGTGTATCATCCACCTCGTATGTACAGGCATTTTCATTATTCAGGCGGTAAAAAATATTTTTGCGGGTTTTGAATTCCATCAGTGCGGTACCGTCGTACTCTCCCAGCTCACTCAGTGTCGGACGCATGTGCCGGACAATTTCGGCATCGTAATCATCATCGTGATGATAAATTCCTGCCGGACAATGGCAAAACAGCTTGCGCCTGGTCAGCAATTGCTGATGTACTTCCAGTCCGGACATAAACCCAATGCGGTCATAATCTTTCTGAGTTGCGTCTTTGCGTCCCACATAACCGATCTGCTTAAGGGTATCGTGGTAATTCTTTACAGGATCAAATGCTTGTTTCATTGCATCATTGTTTCAGTAGTCAACATTAATTTGGCCTTAAAAATACGTTTAGTTTGGGAAAAATCCAAAAGGGAAACTACAGGACTAAGCGCTGACAGGATCCACCCCATGCTAAAATGCAGCAGAATAGGAAAATACACACATGCTGCAGTTTTTAATTAAAAAAAACATGAACTAAGCTTACAATTACCAAATAAATCTATATTTTAGCAAACAAAACTATTATTCTAATAAATAAACTTACAAACAGATGAAAAAAATTATTCCATTTTTATTGCTGCCACTCCTGTTTACAAACTGTGCCACCATTTTCAACAGCAAATATCAGAACGTCAAAGTTGAGACGAATGATGAGTGTACCATGTATGTTGATGGTGAAGAAATCACTCCGGAAAAGGGTAAAATTTCGCTAAAGCGTGATATGTATCCAAAAACAATCAGGATTGAAAAAGAAGGGTACCTTGATTATTACTATGCAACATTGCAACAAAG
>JBKGYK010000046.1:0-26124 GCA_046546095.1 Bacteroidales bacterium | reverse complement strand
ACGGATAACATCACAATTCATGTGGACAGCATACCGACAATAACCTTTACTTCAACAGGTCCGTTCTGCGTTACAGATTCACCTGAAGAATTGAATGCAAGTCCGGGTGGTGGCACATGGACCGGCGATGGTATTGTTGACAACACAGCAGGCACTTTTGATCCAAATGTTGCTGGTACAGGTTTACATACAATAACCTATACATATGATGCCGGTGTTTGTGTCAATTCATCACAAATGGAAATAGAAGTAATCAGCTTACCGGATGCATCCATCATCAGTTCCGGGCCATATTGCATTACTGACGGAGCAGACACGCTGGAAGCGTCAAATGCTGGTGGCACATGGTCGGGACCAGGTATTATTGATGCGGATGCAGGCATTTTTGATCCTGAAATTGCAAATGTGGGCATCCATACTATTGAATATAGTTTGAGCAATGGAACCTGCATCAGTACAAACAGCACAGATATTGAAGTGCTGGATATGCCGCAGATAAATTTGGTAAGTTCACAGGATCCATTATGTTTTGGCAGTGCCAACGGCATGATAGAAGTCACAAGCCCTTTTGTTGATCTGACGGATTACAATTGGAATACAGGTGACACGGGTACCACGGTAAACGGGTTATCTGCTGGTGAATATCAGGTTTCGGTAACAGACATCAATGGATGTACCAGTGAAGAAAGCTATAATCTGGAAAATCCGGCTGAGATCATCCTTACGGATACGGTTCTGCAATCCCCGGGCTGCGGTGATGCCAACGATGGTTATATTGAGGTTGAAGCCAGCGGAGGTACCGGCAATTTATCATATTACTGGGACAATGGTAATTCAGGATATCTAATTGACAGCTTAGATGCCGGCAACTATACCCTTAGCGTTACGGATGAGCATTCGTGTCAAAGCGAATTCACCTTTACACTTCCGGATGCACCAGAATTATATATGGAAACCACCGTATCACCATTGCTGTGTTATGGGGATAAAAATGGCAGCATTCAAGTTAACGGAGTTGCAGGCACACCACCATATTCATATCAGATTAGTGGAGAGGGATTTTCCATAAACGACAGTCTGGCAGAACACTTAGAGGCAGGCTCATATGATATAGTTATTACGGATGCTGCAGGCTGCACTCTGGACAGTACCCTTACATTTACAGAGCCATCTCCTTTTGAAATCAGCCTATCAAAAACACATCCAAGTTGCCGTGGCAACAATGATGGAGAAATCATGCTATCTATTACAGGGGGAACAGAACCGTACGCCTGTTATCTGGACGATAATGTATCGGATAGGTGTGTTTTCAACGAATTGTTTCAGGGGAACTATACAATAGAGGTAATTGACAATAATGGATGTTCCTACCTGGAAGATAATATTATATTGCAGGATAATCCTGAAGATTGTATCCGCATTCCTAATGCAATCACACCAAATGATGATGGCGTAAATGATACCTGGATCATTGAGAATCTGGATTTATTTCCATCTGCTAAGGTGGAAGTATACAACAGGTGGGGTCAGAAGGTTTATCAAGGCAGTCCATTTGATGAACCATGGAATGGCACATCACTTAACGGGGCAGCACTTCCAACAGGATCATACATTTATACAATAGTTTTAGAAGGAGATACAGGTAAAACATATAACGGTATTGTCACCATAGTCAAATAGCATCATTATTTAACAAAAAATACCGGTTCGGAGAATATTCAGAACCGGTATTTTTTAAAAAGCGCCATAAAAAAAGCCGGCAGTTCTAATGAAAAGCCGGCTTTTTTGTGCCCAGAACAGGAATCGAACCTGCACCCACTAATGTGGACATGGCCCTCAACCATGCGCGTCTACCAATTCCGCCATCTGGGCAATGTGAGTTAAATTAAGATTGTCAATAAACTGTGAACTTTCTTTGTGCCCAGAACAGGAGTCGAACCTGCACGACCTTGCGGCCACTGGTCCCTGAAACCAGCGCGTCTACCAATTTCGCCATCTGGGCTATTGCGGATGCAAATATAGGTAATTTTCAAAACTCAGCAAGGATTTTTTTAAAAAGTTCAAATTATTGTGAGATTTAGTAAAAATGATTATTTTTGCGCTCGTTTTACTAACTAAAAATTAAAGATTTATGGTTAATCAGTATGAAACCGTTTTCATTGCAACTCCCGTTTTGTCTGAACAACAGATGAAGGAAACGGTTGACAAATTCAAAGGCCTCATTGAACAAATGGGTGGCGAAATTGTCCATGAAGAATCATGGGGATTAAAAAAACTCGCCTACAACATCCAGCACAAATCCACTGGATTTTACCACATGCTTGAATACCGCATGGAAGGTGAAAACATCAAGAAGCTGGAAATTGAATGTTTACGTGATGAGCGCATCATCCGTTTTCTGACAATGAAAATGGACAAATATGCTGTTCAGTACAGTGAAAAGAAAAGAAGATTAAAGGCAGAAGCAAAAACCGAAGAAAACAAGGAGGCTTAAATTATGGCACAGCAATCAGAAATCAGATATCTTACACCGCCGTCTGTTGACGTAAAAAAGAAAAAATATTGCCGGTTTAAAAAGAACCGCATCAAATACGTTGATTACAAAGATCCGCAGTTCCTGAAGCGTTTTCTCAACGAGCAGGGAAAAATTCTGCCCAGGCGTATTACCGGAACTTCTCTGAAATACCAACGGAAAGTAGCCAAAGCTGTTAAGAGAGCACGTCACATTGCGCTGCTTCCTTATGTAACTGATTTGATGAAATAAAAAGGAGGAGAAACCATGGACATTATTTTGAAAAAAGACATCGCCAACTTAGGAGATAAAGACGATATCGTCAATGTTAAAGACGGATACGCCCGCCATTACCTGATTCCAAAAGGCATGGCAGTTATTGCAACCAAATCTGCACGGAAAATGCATGATGAAAACCTGCGTCAACGCGCTCATAAAATTGAGAAACTACGCGAAGAGGCTCAGGCTGTGGCTGATAAAATTGAAAAAGTTAAGCTGCGGATTCCTGCCAAAACCAGCAGTGCCGGTAAAATATTCGGTTCTGTAAATGAAATCATCCTTGCAGAGGCGCTGGAGAAAGAAGGAATTAAGGTTGATCGTAAAAACATCAAACTTTCCGAGCCTATCAAAGAAGTAGGTACGTACAAAGCAAGTGTTAAACTGTACAAGGACATCCACGCAGAGTTTGAATTTGAAGTGTATTCAGAAGAATAATATTTCATTTCTATTATAAGAAAGCTGTCGTATTGTATCGGCAGCTTTTTTTTTGCAACATTTTCATTCTGAAATCCGTTTAGTCTAAACAAACTTAGCATATGAGAACCAAATACACAGTCATCATTGCTTTTGCAAGCATCCTACTAACCGGTGCCTGTTCAGTTTTACAAAAACAAACAGAGATTATGGATAAAGATGAGCTGGAAAAAATTCATCCCATGTTGGGCCTTGAAGAAACTGAAGCTGACAATAAATACAGCCAACTCGTTGATTCAGCCATGGAAAATCCTGCAGATATTGATTATCAGGAATTGAGAATGGTCTATGCCCGAACCTCCGGTTATTCCCCGTATGCTGAAAATGAAGATCTGGAAAAAATACGCAAACTTCTGGACAGTGAGCAATATGAAGTAGCAACCGAAGTTGTAAAAACTGTTTATCACACCCAGTTCCATGTTCCGATGTTTCATTTTTATGCTTATGCAGCATGGAAAGAAAGCGGGAATGATAAAATGGCCAAGCTGCACAGTATGATCTTTAATGAATTGATGCAATCCATTCTGAAAAGTGGTGATGGTAAATCAGCAAAAACAGCATGGGTAGTCATCAATATCAGTGAGGAGTATCGTGTACTGGAATTTCTGGAAATGGAGATGCAATCCCAGAGCCTGGTAACAGAAAACAACAGGAATTATGACCGAATGGAAGTTATTGACGAGAACGGCGAAGAAGATGTCGTTTATTTTAACATTGACATTCCATTCAGAGAGTTACTGAAAGAAGAACAAGAAGAGAATGTGGATGAATAAAATTGTCGTAAGAAGTGAAGGGCAAACTGGACAACAAAAAAGCCGGCATTTGATGCCGGCTTTTTTGTTATTTAGCAGATAAAAACTATTTTACAGCGATGGTTTCAATCTCCACCAAAGCACCCAACGGCAGTTCTTTCACGGCAAAGGCAGCACGTGCGGGCGGGTTTTCAGCGTAATATTTTCCATACACTTCGTTCATGGCTTTAAAATTTGCCATATCGCTGAGCAGGCAGGTTGATTTGATCACGTCAGCGTAGGTATAACCGGCTTCTTCGAGAATAGCACCGATATTTTTCATTACCTGTTCCGTCTGGGCTTCGATGCCATCGGGAATCTTGCCGGTAGCGGGGTCAACAGGCACCTGGCCTGAAATGAACAGCATACCGTTTGTTTCAACGGCCTGAGAATAGGGACCAATGGCTTTGGGAGCCTTGTCGGTCTGATGTATTTTTGCCATAATAGTACTATTTATAGGTTTTGGGATCAATTTCTTTGCGGAGAACCATCAGTCCGTTGCCTGCAAGGGCTGCCATTTCATCCTCTCCGGGGTACGCTTTTACCGGGGCAATAAATCCGGTCATATCTTCGATGAACTGAACAAACTGTTTATTGTAAGCAATTCCTCCTGTAATCAGGATGCCATCCACTTTACCATGTAGGACGCTTGCCATTGAACCAATATCTTTTGCTACCTGATAGGCCATGGCATCAGAAATAAACTGAGCTTTTTTGTCTCCCTTTTTGGCACGCATTTCCACCTCGTAAGCATCGTTGGTACCCAGATAAGCAACAAATCCTCCCTCGCCTTTGATCATTTTTTTGATATCGGCCAGGGTATAATCCCCTGAAAAGCACAACTTTGCCATCTGACCGGTTGGCAGACCACCGGATCTTTCCGGAGAAAACGGTCCGTCTCCATCCAGTGCATTGTTTACATCAATCACCTCACCTTTGCGGTGAGCACCAACAGAAATTCCACCACCCAGATGCGCTACAATAACATTGATGTCTTCATATTTTTTATCGGTTTCCCTGGCAAATGTACGGGCAATGGCTTTTTGGTTAAGCGCATGGAATATGGACACCCGTTCAAACTTTGGATGACCTGCAACACGGGCAAGATCCTGCATTTCATCAACAACCACGGGGTCTGCGATATAAGCTTTAGCATTGCCAATGCTTTTAGCTATGTCGTCAGCAATCAGACCACCCAGATTTGAAGCGTGTTCACCCAGTGGAGAATGCTGCAGATCCTTGCGCATTTCTTCATTCACTTCATATATCCCGGACGGAATGAATTTCACAAGCCCACCCCTGCCAACAACGGCATCAAAATCATTCACATCATGTCCGGCAGCTTTCACTTCTTCCAGAATTTTATCTTTCCGGAAGTCATCCTGGTCGGTGATGCTCTCAAAACCGGCAAGCTCTTCGCTAGTGTGTTTCAGATTTTTCTGGAAAACATTTTTTTCATTTTCAAATACCGCGATCTTTGTTGAAGTTGATCCCGGGTTAATGATTAGTAGTTTGTAAGTATCCATAGTGTTGTATTTTTTCAAAGCTTATTTAATCCATGGCAGCAGCAAAAGAAATGGACAGGAGTTTTGCCCTTTCTGTATCAGCACGGGATGTCAGCACGATGGGGACTTTTGCTCCCATAATAACTGCCGCGGAAGTTGCACCACCGAGGAATGCCAGTGTTTTATACAGAATATTGGAAGCATTCAGTTCGGGGGCAACCAAAATATCAGCATCGCCTCCCACTTCACTTTCAATGCCTTTTTGTTCACATGCTTCTTTGCTGATGGTGTTATCCACAGCAAAAGGTCCGTCAATTAGACATCCTTTGATTTGCTTGCGCCGATTCATCATTGTCAGCATGGAGGCGTGCACCGTGGATTCAATTTTTGGGTTCACCACTTCAACGGGTCCGAGAATGGCTACTTTGGGTATTTCCACACCGATTCCATGCATAGCTTCCACGGCATTTTTCACGATTGCCACTTTATCATTGAATTCCGGAGCCACATTCATAGCTGCGTCTGTAACACCAAGCAATTTGTGATAATATGGTGATTCGAAAAGTGCGAAATGGCTGAGTGTTGATCCTTTGCGCAGACCGTTTTCTTTATCAAGTACTGCTTTCAGAATAAGGGCAGTGGCCACCTGGCCTTTCATCAATACTTCTGCTTTGCCTTCCTTTATCAATGATACTGCACGCTGGCAGGCTTTTTTATCATCGGGTTCATTGATGATTTCAATTTTGCCGGCATCCATCTTGATTTTGTCCACTACGAATTTGATCTTTTCGGCATCTCCTACCAGGATGGGATTGACAATATCATTATCCATGGCTTCCTTCACCGCTGAAAGCACGTGCGCATCAGCAGCAGCCGCAACAACCATTCGTCTGGTTTCCTTTCCTTTTGCAATATCAATTAATTCATCAAGTTTTTTTAAGGCCATATTCAGATGTTTTTATGTTTGGTCACGAAAATACAAATTGTATTTAATACTGGCAATAAAGAAAAGAGGGATGAGTAAATAACCCATCCCTTTGTGTTTGTTTGAAATTATAATTCTGATATGATTCTTTTCGTATCCCTTGCGATCACAAGTTCTTCATCTGTAGACACCACAAGCATTTTCACATTGGAAATTTCTGTACTTATACTATGACAAGCTTCTCCCCTGCAATCATTGGCTTTTTCATCAAATTCAGCACCAATAAAACCGAGTTTTGAAGCGATACGTTCTCTGGTGTTGCTATCATTTTCGCCGATACCACCGGTAAAAATAATCATGTCAAGGCCGTTCATTGCGGCTGAGTACGCACCTATATACTTTCTGACACGGTATGCAAACATTTCTTTGGCAAGATCAGCACGGTGGTTACCGGCTTCTGCGGCATTGTCAAGGTCGCGCATATCGCTGGAAATACCGGAAAAGCCCTGCAATCCGCTTTCTTTGTTAATAAGTTTGTTTGCATCGGCAATACTCAGGTCTTCTTTTTCCATCAGATGCAACAGTCCGCCCAGGTCAAAATCACCAACACGTGTTCCCATCATCAATCCTTCTACAGGAGTAAAACCCATGGATGTATCAACAGATTCACCATTTTCAATGGCACAAACAGAGGCTCCGTTACCAAGGTGGCAGGTGATGATTTTTTTGTTTTCAATATTCCATCCCAGAGCATCACAAGCTTTCTGCGCAACAAATTTATGGCTCGTGCCATGGAAACCATAACGGCGGAGTTTGTGTTTTTCGTAATATTTGTATGGGATGGCATAATGGTATGCATGTTCCGGCATTGTCTGGTGAAAAGATGTATCAAAAACTGCCACTTGCGGAACTTCAGGCAGCAGATTTTCCATGGCTTCAATACCTTTCAGGTTGGCCGGATTATGCAATGGAGCAAGCCCGCAGCATTCCTTGATATAAACTTTGGCTTGTGCATCGATAAAACTGCTTTCACTGAAATACTCACCACCATGAGCAACACGATGTCCCACGGCATTGATTTCGGTAAGCTGGGAAATAACTCCGTAATCCCGATGAGTCAAGGCATCCAACAAAAGGTTGATCCCGATTGTATGGTCTGCAATTGGCAATTTGATTTCATATTTTTCCTTTTCAGGCCTTTTGTGTGTCAGTACACCTTCTTCCAGGCCGATTCTTTCCACAATCCCTTTGGCAAGCAAGACAGGTTCATCTGTCATATCCAGCAATTGATACTTAATGCTTGAGCTGCCGCAATTCAAAACTAATATTTTCATACCTTTTTTGTTTAATTATTTCTTTTCGCTGGCGGCCTGATTTACAGTAATGGCTACCAGATTAACAATATCACTTACCGAGCATCCTCTTGATAAATCATTGATGGGTGCCGCCATCCCCTGCAAAACCGGTCCAACAGCCTCGGCTTTTGCCATGCGCTGTACAAGTTTATAGGCGATGTTCCCTGTTTCAAGGGTAGGAAATACCAGCACATTTGCTTTTCCTGCTATTTCACTGCCGGGGGCTTTTTTATCTCCGATGGCCGGAATAATAGCTGCATCGGCCTGCAAATCACCATCAATTTTAATTCCGGGTGATTTCTCCCTGGCAATTTTTGTAGCATCAATTACCTTATCAACCATTTCGTGTTTTGCAGAGCCTTTGGTTGAGAAGCTAAGCATAGCCACTCTGGGATCCATATCCCCGATTGCGCGGGCTGTCTCAGCGGTAGAAACTGCTATTTCGGCAAGTTCGGATGCTGTTGGGTCCGGATGTACTGCACAATCGGCAAAAACCATAAGGCCGTTATCACCAAACTGTTTATCCGGAATCATCATAAAGAACGCACCTGACACCACACTGATGCCCGGTTTGGTTTTCACAATCTGGAAAGCCGGGCGCAACACGTCGCCGGTAGCATTCATAGCTCCGGCCACCTCACCATCAGCATCACCCATTTTAATGAGCATAACAGCCATATATAGCGGGTCATGCAGCAACTTGCGGGCTTTTTCTCTGTCCATGCCTTTGTGTTCCCGCAACTTTACGAGCTTGCTAACATAAGCATCCATTTTATCGAAATTGGCGGGGTCAATGATATTTGCCTCGCCAATATTCTTAAGATGCAATTCTGATGCTTTGTTTTGAATTTCTTCCGGGGAGCCGATTAAAATCACCTGAGCTATCTTTTTCTCAATAATTTGTTCGGCGGCTTGTAAGGTTCTTTCTTCCATGCTTTCAGGAAGCACGATTCGTTGTTTTTGTTGTTGGGCACTTTCAATTACCCTGCTTATCAAATCCATTGAATGTCAATTATTTAACGTTTTACTTAAATCCTTAACAAAAATAAAAAAATCATGCTTTTTTCCACATGATTTTTGATTTTTCCGTTGTCCTGCATCATGTTATTTAACAGGAAACCTTAGGATCTGGTTCTTTCCGGTTCCCGCTGTGATGGTATCTCCGGGCTCTACAGGGCCTACACCCTTCGGGGTACCTGTAAAAATCAAATCGCCTGTTTTCAGTGTCATAAATTGTGAGACATAGGCAATAATCTGCTCGGGAGAAAATATCATATCACTGGAATTACCTTCCTGTACGGTATTCTGATTTTTTTTCAGCCAAAATGGGATATTATCCTTATTTTTCAGTGGTTCGGGGTCCAGCCATTTTCCAATGCGTGCTGACTGGTCAAATGATTTGGAAATTTCCCATGGCAAACCTTTTGCTTTGGCATTCCTCTGCAGGTCTCTGGCAGTAAAATCTATACCCAGAGTAAAGGCATCGTAATAGCGTGAGGCAAACTTTTCTGCTATGCTGCGTCCCACTTTCCCGATTCTAAGAACAATTTCAATTTCATGATGTATTTCTTTGGAAAAATCCGGAACAAAAAATGGTCTGGAATCCTTTTGCAGGCATGAGTCGGCCTTGAGAAAGAATACCGGATCTTTCTCCGGTGTGCTGTTCATTTCTTTGGCGTGATCCCGATAATTTTTGCCTATGCAAATGATTTTCATTGGTTCTGCATTGATCTAAGTTTGATGTTTGTCAGGACTTTTTTGGTGTAAAGCGGAAAATCGCCCTGCATCATCCAGCCATAGTAACCGGGATCTTTTTTGAGTACATCTTCCACGGCCATATTTTTGTATTTTCCGAAATTGAACACCTCTTTTTTGTCTTTATTATAAACGATGCGTCCGGCAAAATCAGCATTTCTTTTGTGAGCTGAAAATTCTGAAAGATAGTCAACTTCAGGCTTCAGGGATTTATAATGTTTCACCTGGGCATCCAGGATTTCGAAGGTAGCCTGTGTATCTGCAGCAGCACTGTGAGCATCAACCAGCTCCTTTTTGCAATAAAATTTATAAGCAGCACTGAGTGTACGTTGTTCCATCTTATGAAAGATTACCTGTACATCCACTGCTTTGTGTTTTTTCAGATCAATATCCACGTCCGCACGGAGGAATTCTTCTGCCAGCATGGGGATATCAAATCTGTTCGAATTATACCCCGCGATATCAGCACCTTCAAGAATTTTAGCAATATCCTTTGCCACCTGTTTAAAAGTAGGCGAATCTTTGACGTCCTCGTCGGACAATCCGTGTATGCGTGTTGTTTCTTCAGGAATGGGTATTTCGGGATTTACCCTTTGCAGTTTTGATTCTCTGCTTCCATCGGGAAATACTTTAAGAAAAGCAATTTCCACGATGCGATCTTTGGTGATATCCATTCCTGTAGATTCGATATCAAAAAATACAATTGGTTTTTTCAGTTGCAGGTTCATAAAATTAAAAGGCGCAAACATTAGTTTACGCCGTTATTTAGGGGTTTGTAAAATACTAATTAATCATCATTGGCATCAACAGCATGAGGATTTCCTCATCCGGATTGTCATTATCTTTGGGTATGACAATGCCGGCCCGTGTTGGATCTGACATTTCCAGGCTTACTTCTTCGGTGCTGAGATTGGACAATATTTCCAGCAGGAACAGTGATTTAAAACCGATTGTCATTTCATCGCCATCATACTGACAAGTAATATCTTCTTTTGCAGAAATGGAGTAGTCAATATCCTGTGCGGAAATGCTCAGTTGATTACCTGCAATGCTAAGTTTAACAAGGTTGCTGGCCTGATTTGAAAATATGGAAACACGTTTGAGTGTATTGTAAAATTCGACGCGGTCCACAACCATTTTGTTCGGATTTTCTGTTGGGATGACAGAATTGTAGCTTGGATAATTCCCCTCAATCAGGCGACATACCAGGCTAAAACCCGGGAAACTAAAGACTGCATTTTTCTCATCAAATTCCAGGCTCAATTTGTCTTCGGCCTTGGTAACAATATTTTTGAGTATACCGGCCGGCTTTTTGGGCAGTATGAATGAAGCTTCATTTTCGGAGGTAGCATCTTTTCTGCGGTACCTCACAAGTTTGTGAGCATCTGAAGCCACAAAAGTCATATTGTCCGGTGAGATTTCAACAAGGATACCGTTCATTACTGGCCGGAGTTCATCATCGGCAGTAGCAAATATACTTGAAGTTATTCCGGTAAAAAGAATTTCCGGGGCAAGTTCAATCCTGTTCAGCTGATCTGATTTCAGTGAAGGGGTTTGCGGGAATTCATCGCCACTTTGTCCCACCATGCTGAATTTTCCGTTTTCTGATTTGATATCAACCTGCATGCTCTCCTCATCAATCTGAAAAGTGAGTGGCTGTTCGGGAAATTCTTTGAGGATTTCCAGGATTTTTTTTGCATCCAGTGCCACTACGCCTTCTCCGTTTACTGCATCAGGCTCAATGCTTGTCGTGAGCGTTGTTTCCAGGTCTGAAGCCGTAATTTTCAGTGCTTCCTCATCAAGAGAAAACAGAAAATTATCCAGGATTGGCAATGTATTTTTACTGTTCACAACTTTACTTACAAGATGTAAACGATTTAACAGTGCTGTGCTTGAAATTACAAAGTTCATTTCTGTATCGTTTTTTATGATCGAGGATAAAAATACGGTTTTATCTATGATAAATCAAAAATCCGGCCTAAATGTATCAAAATTTTATTAACAATGCCTGATGAAAACCTAATTCCGGCTGGCAGGAGGCAATAAATCAGACAAGCGAACGGATAAAGGATCTACTGTATGATATTGCATGACGCAAACTTCGCCATCAGTCACTCCAAACAATCTTTCGGTATCATATTCATAGGGATTTCCCTGCTCGTCAAGCTGTTGATTATAATTTGGCCGCTCATAACATCTGAGCTTATTATCATTGCCGGCTTTATCGCTTACGGTAAATATCTGCATGGGTGTAAGCGCAGTCAAAGAATCATAATGATGTGCCTGATTTTCTTCAGGCAGAAAATACTCCAATCCCACTTTTCTGAACCTGGAGATAAGCATTTTTACACCAACAGTATCAAATCGGGGCATCAGTTCACCGGTTTCAGCGGATTTCAGTGCATACTTGTTTTCTCCTTTATTGATAGCAATCAGACTTTCCTCCGGGCTGTCGGGATATTCAATTTTCACCTGAGCGATATTCTTCAGATCATAGGAAAACACCCTTTTGCTGCGCCATTCGTCCTCTGATGTATTGTATCTTGTTGTAAGAAAACCATTAAACCCGGGGATATAAACCTCAAATGCTGCCGAAGAGTTTTCAAGCAACATATAGGTTCCAAGATTATCCTGGGTAACACCGCCCACATAATACGTTTTACTGAGCTCTCCATCCTGATAAATTTCACATTTCACGGAATTTCCTGACAGATTACGCAAAACGTATTCCTGCTTTTCTTTGGGTACCGGGTTGGAGATTTCTATACGATGGATTGTTTTCAGCAACAGATTGATGAAATCCTCTCTTGCATAATACTTATCGTTCACTCGCCATTCGTCTTTTGCCTGTCTTTCAAGGAGGATGCTGTTGTTATCCTTATCCACAAGAAAAATTTTGTCAACTGAGGCTGTGTCTTTCACGGCAAAATCACGAAGAACTTCAAGCGTTGTACTTTTTTGCTTAATTTTCAGGCCGTCATCCTCTGTTTTTATCACATTGTATCGGGTAAAAAACAGAATAAGTGCAAGTACAATCAGTACCAGCAGGCTACTTAAAATGATGATATTTGTTTTTTTCATAATCTTGGATTTTAGCGACGTTTATATTTGTAACGTCTGATGAATAAAACAACAAAACCAAACAGCAGAACGATGAGTATGGGGACAGCAGTATTGAAGATTACCCAGAATACTCCTTGTTCATACACTTTGCCTTTGTCAAGGAGGCGCAATTTTACTTGTCGCATTCTGAGGTTTATAAGTTCTTCATCACCACACAAATAATTCATGCAATTCAGCAAAAACTCTTTATTTCCGGGAGTGAACTGCTGGTCAAAATATTTATCTCTGCCCAAAGGAAAAGGCTCATGTTTGTCTCCAATTCTTTTGACATAATTCCGGATCATATCCCCATCAGAGATAAGTATCTGTTTGGTTGGTTCGCTGTATGCCCGGAAGTCGATGTCTTTATCGGTCACAAACTGCTGTGGTATTCTCATGTCAAAATTTGAGCGAAATTTTCCTTCCAGCAAAACAGCAATTGGCTGTGGTCCTTCATTGAACAACTGCGGATTGGGTGGTTGTCTTACAATATCCAGACTCACTTTCACAGGGACACCGAGGGTTCGGCTGTATTGGGAAGTATGCAAGAGAAATTTCTTTTTGATATCGGGGTCTTCTCCCACTGTATCGATGCTACTGACGAACTGACTTCTGATAACAGAAACATTTTTGCTGATGCGATGCTCATTTTTGGGCAGGATGGCAGGGAAGAATGGCCATTGCCGGGGTTCAAATTCAGGTTTTCCACTGGATTGATTGACAGCTACCGGAATACTCAGACTATTGAGGTCCTGGATCAAATCAGGATTGATTCGCACACCATAATTAAATAACAGATCATCCAGATTGATATCCCGTATTAATGCCATGCTGCTTGATTTATCGGAAAGGCTGTCCATGCTCATGCCCATCCACTCTACCAGCCACAAGGCTTTCCCTCCGTGCATCAGGTACTGGTCAATGATGAATTTATCTTTTTCATTTACCCTTTCGCTTGGTTTGGCTACCACGATGGCTTCGTAATCATCCAGCGCACCGAGTACTCCGTCAATTGCAATACGTTCAATCTGATAAAACTCACTCAGGGATATCATGATGTCGGTAGTCTGATATTCATCCAACTCACCATGCCCTTCAATAAAAGCAATTTTTTTCACCTCAGGATTGGTCAGCCTCAAAAAAGCCTGAACAAAATTTTGTTCTAAGCGGCTAACAGCCTTATTTATCTGATATTCAATATTACCTCCACCCTCATTATCAATGAAGTTAACGGGATATTCTTTTCCTTTATAAGAAACAATTGCTCCGGGAAACAGTAATTGCTGCCTGTAGGATTCCTGTCCTCCTTCTTTTAGTTCGGAAGGCTCCAATCCTTTATCATACAACTGTTTATAAATTTCCCGCCTGACTTCTCTGTCATTCTCCTCATGCAGATTGATGAATTCATATTCAACCTCCGGGGAATACCGTCTGAAATTATTGAGCATTTCACGGGTTTTGCGTTGTAGTCTCAAGAAACCTGAGGGCAGCTCATTACCATCAAGATATACTTTAATGTACACAACATCATCAAGGCTTGTCAGCAATTCTCTGGATGTTTCCGATAAGGAATGTCGTTTCTCTTCGGTGAGGTCCCACCTCTGATACCAAAGAGAAGCAATCACATTTACCAGAACAATGATAAGCAGTAGCAAAACTACCTGTACAAGATGTTGTCTTTTTATTTGTTTTCGTTTCATAGACTTCGTAATTATTTCCATTTGCGGCGTTCAAGCACCAGTTTTGTCAGCAAAATAAATACAGCAATCACAGAGAAGAAATAAACCACATCTCTGCTGTCAATCACTCCCTGACTGATTGATTTGTAATGATAATTAACGCCAAGAGTCTCAATAAAATTACTCAGAGACCCACTGCTGATCACTTCACTCAACTGGTCAAATCCAATAAAAAAGATAAAACTCATCACCACGGCCGTAATGAAAGAAATTATCTGATTGCTTGTCAGTGCCGAGGCAAAAAGTCCAATGGCCGTATATATGGCAGCCAGAAAGAACAGCCCGATATAAGAACCAAGAATACCACCTGTATCAACATTTCCGGGAGGATTTCCCAATCTGTTCACAGAAATCAAAAATATCAGTGTCGGAAGCAATGCCACAAGAACAAGCACCAGGCCGGCCAGATACTTTGACAGTACAATTTTTATTTCCGGGATTGGCCTGGCAAGCAGAAGTTCCATGGTTTTCATTCGTTTCTCATCCGCTATCAGCCGCATTGTAACCGCAGGCACAAGAAACAGAAACACCCATGGAGAAATAATAAAAAGCGGGTCGAGATTGGCATATCCGGCATCCAGGACATTTGACGATCCATGGAATATCCACATTACAAGACTGTTTATGACAAGATATAACACAACCACCAGATAGCCGGTAATCGAGCTGAAAAACGCCTTAATCTCTTTAAGAAAGAGTGTCCACATAGTTCAAAATTTTAGCTCTCAAAGTTAGGCTATTTTTAACGAATGTAAAAGTCTCACCGCCATATTTTACCTATTTGTAAAAATATTTAGTTATGTCAGCATCTTACTTTCCTATAAAATACTTTTTTATACCAAACACAACAATATTCACCAAACACTGAAAAACAAAGCATTATACCAACAAAAGGCTGTTATTATGGTGCAAACAGCCCACAATTTACCATATTATTTTTTGTGATCTCTTAAAAAACTTCACCTTTGCACGCTTATGATGTAAATAATCAAAACAATACGGATAAAATCCGGGTTATAAAAGCAATGAAAATGAAAATGTTTAATCGTTAAAATTAATTCAGTTATGGTACAAAAAGTAAAAACTTTGTTTTTTGCTGTTATGCTCTTTTCAATTGTCCTTCCTGCGACAGCACAGGAAGATGAAGATGGTTTTAGCATTGGCGGAGCAGTCCGTTACAATGTTATCAGCACCAGCTACGAAAGCGACCCAACTGCACTTAGCACAGAGGCTACCTGGGACACATGGCGCTTAAATGTGGACGGAAGTATGTCAGGTGTTGATTTAAGCTTTGAATACCGGTTCTACCCCACCTTTGCCACCCATTTTATCCATCATGGTTATCTCGGTTATAACCTGACAGATGATCTTTACATGAAACTTGGTGTTTTTCAGAAACCATTTGGTATCACATCATTTGCCTCCCATTCATGGTGGTTCCAGGGCCCGTATTATGTAGGTCTGGAAGATGATTATGATATGGGTGTTGGTTTTGACTATGCCCTGGGTGATAAAGGAGAAATCCAGCTGGCATATTTCCGTCAGGCGGAGCCACAGGGCCCTGCATCCGGTGGTGTAAACTGGGCTGGTGCCGGACCGGGAAGATATTCCTATGATATTACCTCCGGAAACAATTACGAAGGAGAAGACGGATCCAGCTATTACGAATCCATCCGTGAGCTGAACACTGTGAATGTACGCGCTGCATATGATATTATGGACGGCCTTGAGATTGGCGGTTCTGCTCAGGTTGGTGGCATTTACAATGACTACCTGATGGAATCAGAAATTGCCACGGCATTTGCAGGCCATATTGTAGGTGACTTTGCAGGTTTCAACCTGAAAGCAGAGTATATCTATTATGACTATGCTGCCAAAGGCGTAGAAATTGCAGACGATGGAACAGAGACCAGCTATGATCTTGAAACAGTACAAATGGGTGCCTACGGATTCAACTATCCCGTAGCTTCCCAGGCAAGCATGTATGTTGCCGGTCTTGCCTATTCAATTCCTGTTGAATTCGGCCCCATCACCAACATTCAGCCATACGTGGATTTCACAATGATTGACAAAGCCAACGAAGATTTTGTTGATACTTACCATTTAATTCCTGGTTTTCTTGTCACCGCAGGCAGCATTTACACATATGTTGATTTTGCACTGGGCAAAAACCAGCCCTGGCTCACTGATGACTTTGGTGTGGGCCTTGGTCAGGGAAGAACATATGAGTATTCTGCAAATCCGGAAGAAATGGATGAATACTACTATACGGATGACATAGACTTAGATGGTAAACCCGTGGAATTGGAAGATATGCCATGGAATTTAAGATTTAACATTAACATAGGTTACTACTTTTAAAAATCAACTATGGCTCAAATAGAAGTTAAAGACTTAACCCTGATTTTTGGAAAGAATAAAAACCAGGCACTCAAACTGCTTGAACAGGGCAAGGGTAAAGATGAAATCCTTGCTAAAACCAAATGTACACTAGCCGTAAATCAGGTAAACCTTGAAATAAAACAAGGCGAAATATTTGTCATCATGGGACTTTCCGGAAGCGGAAAGTCCTCTCTTTTACGTTGTTTCAATCGCCTGAATGAGCCCACACGTGGTGGCATTCTTTATTCAGGCAAAGACATCATGGATGCAAAAAATGAAGAATTATTGAAAATCAGAAGGAATGATGTATCCATGGTATTTCAACACTTTGGGTTGTTGCCACACCGCACTGTTGCAGACAATGTAGCATTTGGCCTGGAAATCCAGGGTAAAGACAAAGAAAAGCGCAGAGATGTGGCATTAAAAACAATCAAAAATGTTGGTTTGGATGGCTATGAGGACATGATGACAGGCGAACTAAGTGGTGGTATGCAACAACGTGTCGGATTGGCACGTGCACTTGCCACAGACCCTGAAATTCTTCTGATGGATGAAGCATTCAGTGCTCTTGACCCCCTGATCAGGAATAATATGCAGGACGAGCTGCTTGACCTGCAGGAAAAGGTACATAAGACCATTCTCTTTATCACCCATGATCTGGACGAAGCTCTCAAACTGGGTGACAGGATAGCCATCATGAAAGAAGGCAAAATTGTTCAGGTTGATACTCCGGAAGGTATATTGAGCAATCCTGCAGATGATTATGTAAAATCCTTCGTAGAAGATGTAGAACATGGAAATATCATCACGGCAGGAACTATCATGTTCAAGAACCCTGAACGCCTGCGTCTGAAAAAATCAGGTCCGAAAACTGCATTGCGTCAGATGCGCAAACACGGTGTAACATCCCTGCCTGTGGTTACTGATGACAATGTGTTTGTTGGATTTGTTAAAGACAATGACATGGCCAAATTGCGCGAGCAGAATTATGACATCATACCTGAGGAATACATCTACAAAGGTGTCAATACGGTTAAAAAGGAAACCACAGTTGCTGACATGTTGCTCTTGTTCCTTGACAATCAGCTCAATCTTGCTGTTGTTGACGAGGATAACAAATTGATTGGTGTTGTCGTACACTCTTCAGTACTGGCAGAAATGCTGGGCATGTCTCAGGATGATGTTAAGAAAGTAAAAGAAGCAGGTTTAGATTTTTTGGAGGACATGAACAATGGATAAAAAACTGATAGACTTAGGCAAATACATTGAAAAAGGTATTGACTGGCTGATTGATAAGGCCAGTGTAGTTTTTGATGGTATTAGTGATGGCATCGAAGCTGTTGTAACTGCTTTTCAGGATTTACTCCTGGCGCCTCCATTTTGGGTAATCATTATTATTCTGACAGGCCTGATGTTTTATCTTAATGGCCGCGCATATGGCTTTAAAACAAAAGCAGGCATTAAAAAAGGTCTTGGCATTGCCACTTTCACGGCCTTAGGCCTCTTGCTGTTATGGGCAATGGGTTACTGGCGGATGACCATGCAAACCATGGCTCTGGTCATCTCTGCCTCCATCATTGCACTAATCATTGGTATCCCACTGGGTATCTGGGCCAGTCGAAATGACAGGGTAGAAAGTGTAATCAGGCCTATTCTTGATTTTATGCAGACCATGCCGGCTTTTGTTTACCTGATACCAGCCATTCTTTTCTTTGGTGTGGGAAATGTACCGGGCATTGTAGCCACGGTAATATTTGCTCTCCCGCCTGCCGTGCGTTTAACCAATCTTGGAATTCGTGGTGTACAAAAAGATGTGGTGGAAGCATCCATCGCATTTGGATCTACCAGGCGGCAATTGCTATACAAAGTTCAGATCCCCCTGGCAATGCCAACCATTCTGGCCGGTGTAAACCAGGTCATTATGCTTTCACTCTCCATGGTGGTAATTGCTTCAATGGTAGGTGCCGGCGGCCTGGGACAAGCAGTATACAGAGGTATTCTGCAGGCTGATGTAGGACTGGGCTTTGAAGCAGGACTGGGTATTGTAATCCTTGCAATCATACTTGACAGATTAACACAATCATTAACTAAATCAAAATAATTTTAACTAAAACTGGACAAATTATGAAACGACTAATTTTTAATGTTTTCGCGATTACGCTTATTGGACTGTTAGCTTACGGTCTCAGTTCATGTGATTCGGGCAAAAAAGGATCCGAATCAGAAAAAGAACAGGACAAAGGGCAGATCTCAATTCTGTATCCTAACTGGGCAGAAGGTGTAGCCTTTACTCACCTGGCAAAAGTTGCTCTTGATGAGCAGGGTTATGATGTTAAAATCACACCCATCGAACCGGGTCCAATCTATGCTTCACTGGCCAAAGGTGATTCAGACCTGTTTTTTGATGCGTGGCTCCCAAACACACATGCAAGCTATTGGGAAAAGTATGGTGATGACATCACCAAACTTGGTGAATCATTCTCAGATGGAACAACAGGGCTTGTTGTCCCTACTTATGTTGAGATAAACTCCATCGAGGAACTCAACGAGCATGCCGATGAATTTGACAATGAGATTATTGGTATTGGCAGCGGCGCCGGTATCCATGGCAATACAGAAAAAGCCATTGATGCATATGATCTCAACTATGAGCAGGTTACCTCAAGCGGTCCGGCAATGGTTGCCAGCCTTGAAAAAGCTATTAAGGACGAAGATCCTGTTGTAATCACAGGATGGAAACCTCATTACATGTGGGCAGAATATGACATCAAATATCTTGAGGATCCAAAAGAGGTTTATCCCAAAGATGTATGCGCAATTCTCTCACGCCAGGGTTTCAAAGATGATTATCCCAAAGCTGCAGAATTCTGCAAAAACTTTAACCTCAAAGAAAAAGAGCTTTATGACCTGATGGGTAAAATCAAAAATGGATCTGACCCCCTTGTTTCTGCCACCGAATGGTATAAAGAAAACAAAGAAATGGTTGACGGCTGGTATCCGGCTGAAGATGCAGCTGAAACCAAAGAATAATCACATCTCTAATGACAATTAAAAAACCCGGCAAAATGCCGGGTTTTTTTGTATAAGCCCCGATTTCACGGATGCATTTTGTCAACAAAGAATAATATTGCAAATTTGAACATGCAAACTTATCACGGAATAATTTTTGACCTTGATGGAACACTGGCAGACACACAAAAGGATCTGGCAGATTCCATGAACAGGGTGCTGAAAAAACACGGCTATCCCGGACATTCTCCCGAACAGTATAAGTACCTTGTTGGCAAAGGTCTGAAAAACCTTGTCATATCAGCCCTGCCGGAGCCAGAGCGCTCAGATGAACAAATCCGGACATGCCTTTCCGGCATGCTTGCAGATTACGAAGCCAATTGCCTGAACAAAACCAGGCTGTATCCAGGCATAGACGATATGTTGACGGAACTGGACAAATCCAAATTGCCCGTATCGGTTTTTACCAACAAAGAACATGCACTTGCTATGATTGTCTGTAAGCAACTGCTTGCCGGACATTCCATTCACAGCATCCTGGGCATGGGGAATGAGCGGCCGGGCAAGCCCGATCCTTCAGGAGCACTTTTTCTGGCGGATAAAATGTCTCTTAAACCGGAAGATATTCTTTTCGCAGGGGACACGGACAATGACATGCTTTGTGCAAGACGTGCAAATATGCAGGCTGTTGGTGTCCTGTGGGGTTTCCGCGATGCAGCAGAACTACGGAATAACGGGGCCGCTTATCTGATTGATAAACCATCAGATTTTCTTGAAATAATTTATGGCAATGATGCTGATTACCGGGTGTAGCCGTAGGCAAAAAAAATAAGCCGTCGGCTGGTTAGCGGGCGGCTTATTTTTTTTGTAAAAATTTCAGATTTACATTAGGAAACTAAGCAAAATACCTGCACCAACAGCAGAGCCGATAACACCGGAAACATTTGGTGCCATGGCCTGCATCAACAAGTGGTTGGACGGATCTGCCTTAAGTCCCATTTCCTGAACTACCCTTGCAGAGTCAGGCACTGCAGACACTCCTGATGCACCAATCATTGGATTGATTGGGTTGTCCTTTGGTGAAAACCAGTTCATGATTTTCGCAAAAGTAAGACCGGCAGCAGTGGCAAACATAAATGAGAGTGCACCCATCACAAATATGAGAATAGAATCATAGGTGAGGAATACATCTGCCTGTGTGGAAGCACCCACTGTGAGACCCAGCAATATGGTGATGGTATCCACAAGGGAATTTCCTGCTGTATCTGCCAGTCGTCTTGTAACACCACTTTCCTTCAGGATATTTCCAAAGAAGAGCATGCCGAGCAGGGGCAGCGATGTAGGTGAGAGATAGGCTGTCAGCAGCAATCCGACAATGGGGAAAATTATTTTCTCAAGTTTTGATACCGCACGTGGAGGTTGCATTTTGATTCTGCGTTCACGTTTAGAGGTCAAAAGCTTGACGATGGGTGGCTGAATTACCGGCACAAGTGCCATATAAGAGTAGGCAGCAATGGCAATGGGTCCGATGAGGTTTTTCACCGTTTCCCCGTTCGCCATAACGTTCACGCCGTTTGCCAGTTTTGAAGAGACAAAGATGGCTGTCGGACCGTCGGCTCCTCCGATGATACCAATTGCACCTGCCTCAGGTGGGGCAAAGCCAAAGGCAATGGCCAGCAGGAAGGTTGCAAATATACCAAACTGTGCGGCAGCACCCAGCAACATAAGCCTGGGTTTGGAAATCAGGGAGGAGAAATCTGTCATGGCACCAATTCCGAGGAAAATCAGAGGAGGATACCATCCCTGCACCACGCCACTGTATAGTATATTCATTACCGAGCCGGGCTCATACACACCAAGCTTGAGGTTAAAATCCACGGCCTGAAACATAGGAATATTACCGATGATAATCCCCACACCGATTGGTATCAAAAGTAGCGGTTCATAATGAAAGCGGATTGCAAGAAAAATAAATATCAGTCCGACAAGCAACATTACACCATGCCCTGGTTCAGCATTGGCAAAACCGGTAAACTCCCAAAAGTTCTTAAGCCCTGCTACAGCAGCGGTTTCCTGTTTGTAGCTCATTCCATCAGACAATACAAGCTTTCCATTTTCGATGGACCCGCTACGTATGGGCAATTCCAGGGTATCCTTGGTGGTTTGATATCCTGATTGCATGTTATCCGGGTCTGTATTTCTGGCATAATGCACAACAGGTTTGGGTTTAAAACTCATAACCACCATATCGTCGCTGATACTCCAGTGCCCGGTGTACCTGACTTTTGCGGAGTCCATGATAAAGGTTCTGTCCGGCTTAAAAGTTATGATTTTGTATCGTTCAACCCTTTCATCAGAATCACCAACGGGATTGGGGATATACCCGCCGGATTTATTCAGCCATTTTCCTGATGTCAGGGTTTCAGCGTCTGTTTCGCCGGCGGTAAGCAGGCTGGCACATATCAGAAATAAGCCTAAAAAGGCAAATATTTTCTTCATCATCCTAAAATGTTTTACTGGATTTCAACTAAAATGTCATTCTGCAAAACAGCATCACCCTCTTTTACCTTGACAGATTTCACTGTACCATCAACATCTGCCAGTACATTGTTTTCCATTTTCATGGCTTCCATCACCAGTATTACATCGCCTTTTTTCACTTCATCACCTTCTTTTACGCTGACAGAAAGGATGCTGCCGGGCAATGGTGCTTTTATCTGTGAAAACTTTTTATCGCTGGTAAGTGGCTTGGTTTCCTGGGGTGGTGGTGTTGATTGCTTTACGATGGTAGGAGTTTTTGCCTTAATGACTTCTTTTTCAAGCTCCACCTCATATTTGGTACCATTAACTTCCAGCTCAGCTATCTGGCCTTCTACATTTTTGACTTCCACCTCGTAGGCGTTGCCATTGATTTTAAATTTAAAATTTTTCATTATCAACCTCTTTTATCGCTTGAAATCCATTACATTATAAATCTTCGAGTTCCACGGAGAATATTTTCTTGATTTGTGAACCACAGTGAGAATTCTGTCCTCATCATCATGCAATTCATTAAAATACAAGTGTAAAGCATAGCCAATGGCAGCGGTAAGTTCACCGGATACCTGTCCTTCCTTCACTGCTTCTTCCCCGTTATTCAGTGCTTCCTGTTCTTTGAGTTTACGGGCTTTTCTTTCTTTATATTTTTTGCTGAGGGAGAGAATCCCAGGCATTGCCCTGAACACCAGCGACAAAATTATCAGGGCGAGGAATACAATAACCCAGCCCACGATAAAGATTGTCCATGCCATCACATCAATCTTGGAGAAATCTAAACTTATTTCACTTAATATCATCATAATTACAAATGGGTTTAAAGTGGTATATTACCATGTTTTTTGGGTGGTCTCTGGTCTTTTTTGGTTTGCAGCAAGCTCAGGCCTCTGATAATTCTAAATCGGGTATTCATTGGTTCGATGACATCGTCAATGAAACCATATTTGGCTGCATTGTATGGATTGGCAGACCAGTCTCTGTATTCCTGTTCTTTTTTGGCTTTGAACTCTGCTTTTTCCTGGTCACTTTCCAGAGCAGCAATTTCCTTATAGTTCAGCACTTCCACAGCTCCGGCTGCACCCATTACTGCGATTTCAGCAGTAGGCCATGCATAATTGAGATCGGCTTTCAATTGTTTACAGGCCATCACATCATGCGCTCCTCCGTATGATTTACGCAGGGTGATTGTAATTTTGGGAACAGTTGCCTCACCGTAAGCAAACATGAGTTTGGCACCACTGTTGATGATCCCGCCATATTCCTGGGCTGAGCCGGGCAGGAATCCGGGAACATCCACCAGAGTAATGATGGGGATATTGAATGCGTCACAGAATCTAACAAACCTGGCAGCTTTTTTTGAAGCGTCAATATCCAGAACACCGGCAAGGAAAGTAGGTTGATTGGCAACAATGCCCACGGGTGCTCCGTTGAATTTTGCAAAACCGACAACAATATTACGTGCAAACTGGCGGTGTACTTCCATGAACTCGTTATTGTCTGCCAGTGTCAGAATGATGTCCGTAACATCGTATGGTTTGTTTGGATTATCGGGAATAATTTTATTCAGTTGTTCATCCACCCTGTCGATGGGGTCTTTGCATTCATAGAGCGGGGGATCTTCCAGGTTATTTTGCGGCATGTAAGACAATAGCTTACGCAGCATCATGAGGCCTTCTTCTTCAGTTTCGGCAGTAAAGTGTGCAACTCCTGATTTGGCGGCATGAACGTCCGATCCACCCAAATCTTTAACCGAAATATCTTCTCCGGTCACGGTTTTGGTAACCTTTGGTCCGGTGACAAACATATAGGAAGAGTTTTCGGACATAAGAATAAAATCGGTTAATGCCGGGCTGTATACAGCACCTCCGGCACAGGGCCCAAATATTGCGGATATTTGTGGTATTACACCGGAAGCTTCGATATTTCGCTGGAAAATGTCAGCATATCCGGCCAGGCTCAATACTCCTTCCTGAATTCTGGCCCCGCCAGAATCGTTGAGACCGATAACAGGTGCGCCCACTTTCAGGGCCTGATCCATAAGTTTCACAATTTTCTTGGCAAACATTTCGGCCAGACTACCGCCAAATACAGTAAAATCCTGGGCAAAGACAAAAACCACCCGGCCATCAATGGTACCGTGGCCTGTGACCACACCATCACCAAGGAATTTTTTCTTGTCCATGTCAAAATCCCGGCATCTGTGGGAAACAAACATATCAAACTCTTCGAAAGAGTTTTCATCCAGCAGTAAGTCGATTCTTTCTCTGGCTGTTAATTTTCCCTTGTCATGCTGAGCCTGTATTTTTTTCTCGCCGCCTCCAAGTCTTGCTTCTGCGCGCTTTTCAATCAATTCTTTGATTTTGTCTTCAATTGCCATATCAGGTGGTATGATTTATTTGTTTTTATTCTCACATAATTCGGTTAGCACGCCCAGGGTAGATTTGGGATGAAGGAAACCAATATCCAGGCCTTCAGCACCTTTTCTCGGTTCCTTGTCAATCAAACGGACGCCTTTTTCTTCAGCTTCTTTCAGGCTACCATCAACATCCTTAACAGCGAAAGCCATGTGGTGCATTCCACCGCCTTTTTTCTCCACAAATTTTCCGATGGGACCTTCAGGGTCTGTGCTTTCCAGCAACTCTATCTTTGTGTCTCCCACCTGAAAAAAGGCAGTTTTCACCTTTTGATCTTTCACTTCTTCAACTGCATAACACTTCAATCCCAAAACTTTTTCGTAAAAAGCTATGCTTTCTTCCAAATTGGCAACCGCAATGCCAATGTGCTCTATATGACTAATTTCCATACAATTAGACTTTTATTGTTTGTGCCCACAAATCTAAGAAAAACCGGCAAATAATCCGCATGATTTTAGGCAGGAAAAAACATGTTTTATAAAAGAAAATTTTGAAGGATAATAAGCTGCACAACATACCGGCAGTTTCAAATGCCCAATAATGCACAAATAACTAATTTTGATGTGGTTGGTATAACATTACCATGGATCAGGTAGCATGACTGCCTGATATCGTTTTATTTTTCCTTATGCAATAAATCGCCCAGGTTATCAAAACGTTCGGCATAATCATCCACTGCAGCCTGTACCACCCTATGAGCTTCTTTGGTATCATAGGATTCCACGATTTTTGATTTTCTGTCTGAGCCGGGCATATCCTTGTAAGTAAGAAAATAATGTTTCAGGCGCTCTATAATAATATCAGGACAATCCGTAATATCATTATAATGGCTGTATACTACATCATTTCTGAGGACGGCAACAATTTTATCATCAGCCTCATCACCATCTATCATTCTGAATCCGCCAATGGGTCTTGCTTTTACAAGTATATCGCCGTGGGCAATGGTTTTTTCCGTCAAAACCACGATATCTATCGGGTCACCATCACCTTTGATTTCATCTTCTCCTGAACGCTCGGCACATATTTTCCCAACCCGGTCACCACAGTAAGTTTGCGGGATAAAACCGTATATAGCAGGGACAACATTTGAGTACTTCTGTGGCCGGTCAATCATCAGATATCCCGACTCCTTATCAATTTCGTATTTGACGGTATCCGTTGATACCAATTCAATAAATGCGGTTACAATTTCAGGAGCGTCCCCGCCGATATTGACACCGTGCCAGGGATGTGATTTGTACCTTAATCCCATCAATCTTCCGATTGGATCTGAAAGTTTGTCTGCCATAATTCAAAGCTTACTGTTTACCAACAATTCAAGCTGTGTTTTGTTGGGATTTTTTT
>JBKGYK010000045.1:0-26935 GCA_046546095.1 Bacteroidales bacterium | reverse complement strand
AGGGACATGGTAAGCTTGTCCGGCCAAAAGGACGGAAGTCCAGGAGGGGAGCAACAGAAAACCCGGTATTTATTGCCGGGTTTTTTGTTTTATTCTCTCAAAGGAAAAAGGCCTACTCAGGCTACCCTGGCTCTACTTCTCAAAATTATATACCCGCTCTGCTGTTAAGCCGGAACTGATGACCGTCATGGGCAAACCGGCACCCGGTACCGTGGAGCCGCCAACATAAAAGGTGTTTTTGAATTTCTCATCATAATTCTTTGGCCTGAGGGCACCAATCTGCATCATTTTGTGTGACAAGCCCAGTCCTGCTCCCTGATACATATTGAATTTATTCTGCCAGTCAACTGGTGTATATGCTTCCCGCACTACAATATTATCCGAGATATCCCGGCCAATACGTTCAGAGAAATCATCCAGTATACTTTGGACGATTTTGTCTTTGTCCGACCAGTCCGGCTTGAACAGGAGGTTGGGCACGGGGCACACAAAAAAGAGGGCTTCACTTCCTTCCGGTGCACAGTCCGGGTTATGCCGTGACAGCACATTGACATAATAATATGGTTTCTCGAGAGTTCCCGGATTTTTCATCACATCTTTGGCATATTCTTCATAATTGTTACCCAAAAAATAATTGTGATGTTCAACCTGGGGTAATTTTGTATTTACACCAATATAGAAGGTCAGATAACCCATTGTCCAGTTCATTCTGCCCAGCTTTTTCGGACGGTACTTTTTGCGTTTAAAAACCTGCCCTCTGAAAGCGGCAGCATCTGCATTGATGATAAAAACATCAGCAGACCATGTTTTACCGTTCTGATCTGTCAGTGCAGTAAGTTTATCACCTTCGCTTTGATAACCGGTAATCCCGGTATTGTAATGAAATGTAACATCGTATTCTGACAATTTATCCACCAGACTTTCGACAATGGTGTACATACCACCATTCACATTATAATATCCGGTGTGTGCAAACTCAATGTGAGACAGTAGCGTATATACGGCATTGGTATCAAAGGGTGTTCTGCCAAGGAAAAACGCAATAAGAGAGACAATTTGTCTTGCCTCTTTTGATTCAAAGTGTGCCTCCACCTGCTTCCAGAAAGTTTTAATCAGTACGGGCAGGTGTCCCGGATTCACCTGCATTAACGCTTTCACGTATGCCTGAATGCTGTCAAAATTTTGTTTAATGACAACATCTACCGTATCATTGTAAAGCTGTTCGCATTTTTTCAGGTAGGCTGTGAATTTTTGCTTAAAATCCGGTTCTATTCCTTCAAACTGTTCACTTAGCTTGTCAATCTCCTTGTAGATGGTGAATTTTTTCTTGCTGTCGCGGAAATTTACCGTGTACAGAGGATCAAGCTCAACAAATTCAAAAGGCATCTCAATTCCACAATCTTTGACAAGTGCTTCAAACTCATAGGGCATACTGAAGAAACTGGGCCCCACATCAAAAGTAAAGCCGTCTTTTTTGAGCTGATTGAGGCGTCCGCCGGGCTGTGAGTTTTGTTCAACAAATGTAACCTGATAACCTTTGGTGGCAAGTCTTAAGCCGGTAGCTAAACCGCCCAGTCCTGTGCCTGTGATGAGTACTTTCTTATTCATATTTTCCTTTGTTTTTTACAATGGGACATAAGGTGTTTTTTACCCAGTCAAAATCCGGTTCAAAGCTGAGGGTTTTTTCGCAATAATGCAGGGCCTTTTGATATTGTTCGGTTTCTATATATGCATTGATGATTGTGGCCAGTAAATTCAGGTAATTCCAATTGCCGGAAATCATGTTCTCATCTTGTTCCATGATGCGTAATGCATTGAGATAGTGCTGCATCGCGATGGTTTTTGATCCGCCTGCAATGGGCGGTGTGTAATATTCAATATTGCCAAGCTGTACATAGCCAAGCACATTTTTCGGGTCCAGTCTGACAGACTGCTTAGCATGCTCCCTACTTTCAGGGCCGATAAATGGTGCCTTATGCCGCGCAATGGCTATCTCGAAACCGATGTACGCTGCTTTATAAGCATATACCTGCGGCATCCTGTATTTCTTTTTTTCCAGATGAGCCAGATGGTCTTCTGATTTTTTGATATATTTTTTTGCCTCTTCCTTCCTGCCCTGATCGATGCACCAGGCAATATAGCCGTGCTGATAATTCACCAAATCAAGCATTTCTGCGTTGGATTTATCTGATTGCTTTTCCAGGAAATCCATTCTGCTTTTCCAGGATTGCATATCGCCGTTTACGTAGGCCTGATAAATTGCCCGGTCGGTTTGTGCAAAAGCCGTCATTTGCATGAAGGCAGCAAAAATTATGAGTTGACATATCTTCCTTTCCATTTCATTTGTTTTGTTGATTTGATAAGCATTCCGTTGATTAGTATCTGTAACAGAAAAACCATATGAGCCGGAAACAACACAACAGACAAAATGATATTCTGTTTACTGAGTATGGCATACATAATCAGTACAGCCAGCATCCCGCCAAAATATATGATCAGAATCTCAGGCAAAGCGATGAGAACAGGCACAAAGCCAAAAGCAGACAACCCCCAGAATATAAACGCCATCACAGGAATATTTCCGAAAAACATAAAGACGTTTCTGGAGAAACCCTGCAATGCTTCTCTGTAAGAAGTGTACATTCTGCATTTTACTCTTGCCTCATTTGTCAAACAAGCCACATTCAATTTCATTTGTTTATAATATCCTGCAATGGCAATATCCTCAACCACAGTATCTTTATAGTGCACATGGGGCTGTACATGCCTGTATGTTTCTGCATCAAAGAGCATAAACTGACCGTTGGCTGCTGCATGGGCTTTGTACGGGGATTTTCGTACAAAAATCAGAGGCAGCAGGCTGAGTAAAATATAATTCATAACAGGAACTGTAAGTTTTTCCCCGATTGTTTTTAGCTCTTGTTTTGGAAAGAGGGAGAGCAGTTTCAGATTGTGATACTGCATATGTGCTACAGCATCGCGGATAACGCTGCCTTCAATCCTTACATCTGCATCAAGAAACAAATAGTACTCTCCTGCTGCTCTTTTAGCGAGTTGATAACAAGCATGATTCTTTCCCAGCCATCCTTCAGGCAAACTTGTTGATTGAATCAAACTGACCCGGCCATCCTTCTTAGAAAAGTTCTTCACAATTTGAGCGGTACGGTCTTCGGAATTGTCATCAAAAACAATAATTTCCAGATCAGGCTGCTCAATCCGGAGCAGGTCCTCAAGTAAATTACCAATCTTTTTTTCTTCGTTCCGTGCCGGTATCAATACAGAAGCACGACCGGAATTCATAAGGGATTTACCATGGAGCTTTTGCCTGAAAATCAGGTTGAGCATCACATTTGTGAGTTGCATCAACAGAAATAAACAGGCTATGCAGGCTAATAAAAGCATCATGATACTTTCTTTTTGTGATTGTCCAGTACCCGGGTATAAAATTTGTTGTATGCAGTTTCCACCGGCACTGTTTGTAACTCTTCTGCTCTTAATGTTTTGATGTGCATAAAAAGGCTGGGTTTTGCATCAGAAAAATAATCAATCAGGTTTGCAGCAAAGACAATTTGTGTATTCGGGGAACACTGATCAATGATGCGTGATACGCCATTTTCAAAACTGATATGGTGCTGATGCATGGAATGAATCCGGCCTTGCGGAAACATAAAAACCATATTTTGCTTATCCTCCAGTAAAGAGGATGTATATGCAAGGCTTTCCAGAAGGCTGCGGGATTTTTTCTTAACGGAATACCCTCCGGAATACTGAAAATACCAGTTTTTTCTCAACTGATCTTCCAGCATCATAAAATGGAATCTGCGTTTCAGGCGGGATAAATTCAAATGCATCATCCAAAACCCATCCCACCAGCTGATATGATTTGAAAGCACCAAAACTGCATTACCGTTGTCAGGGAAGTTGCCATGAATGCTTACAGACTTAAATTTCCGTTTCATGAAAAAACGGGTGAGTCGTTTAAACATTGGATAAATGACAATATGGTGCTTTGCTTTTATCATGGATATCATAGTAAAATGGCCAGAAAAATAAAGAAAACAAACTGACAAACCAGCAATACAAGAGACAATGGATTTTTGGTGTTAATTCTGAATACTGTAAATATTAGCGCAAATGCCACTCCGATGACATACCAGGCCAGATAATTTTTCATTGGAACAGCAGTGTTTTCCCAGCTCCACATATCCATTTTGGGTGCGACAATCTCCAGGATCAGATCATAAACCAGCATCAGCAAAGGAGCCAGAAAAACGCTGAGCACCGTTTTTATTTTCATGCTGCGAACTACAGACAAACTTGTATAGGTCAGAAACAACCAGTTGACACCGATCATCAGCGGGGTTTCAAACAATTTGATGCCCAGTCCGCTGCCATACCGGTATTGTCCGAAAATCAAACCTGTATTGACCCCAATGGCTTCAATAAAAAATCCCAGGACATACACCAGAGCAAATCCCACAAGTGTTTTTGGTTTAAAGGACTGATGATATACTGCCAGTAAATAGACTGACAACAGCAATGCCAGGGGTGTGATCCGAATAAAAATATCCCTGGTCCAGGGAATTAAAAAACCCAATACACCAACGACATAAAAGATGATGATAAACTTCCTGACTTCACCAGGCGGCAATTTGCTTTTGGGATATAGCTCCATACTTTGTATGCTGTTCTTATTTGTTATGTTCAACCCAAATCAGTTCTGAAGTATCAAAGCCCAGGTCCTCAGCTTTGTTTACATAGCTGTTTCTGATATCCTCCGGGATGGTTTTTTCTCTGGAGAGAATCCACAAATATTCCCTGCTGTCTCCTGCAACCAGTGCATATTTGTAATCAGGATCGATGGCAATGACATTGTAGCCGGCATAGAAGGGTCCGAAAAACGACACCTTGAGCATAGCAATGGTATCACTACGTACAAATCTGGCTTTTCCAACGGCCTCTTTCCAGATGCCTTCTTCATAATCATAGCCCCTGTTAATCACTTTAATTTTGCCGTCATCCCGCACAGAATAGTTTGCAGTTGTATTATTCAATCCCTCTTCATATTTATAATCAAAACGAGCAATTTCATACCATTTGCCGAGGTATTTTTCCTTGTCAAAGGGTGATACCGCTGTAACACCTTCGGGAATAGTTGAACAGGAAAGCAGCGCAAAAAGGATTATGGCAAATAATGGGTAAAAAAATAATTTTTTATGTTTCATATTATCTGTTTTTGGGGTTTGTTATCTTTTCATAATTTGATATTCCCTGAGGACACGCTCAATCACTTTTTTAAACCAAACAGTATAAGCCTCCGGATGGTTTCGGACATCTTCCAAAAGATTATCCCCGTCCATATATGCATAATCACAAACTTCGTCAGGATCAGGCGTTGGAGCTTCATCCGAAAAACCAACAAATACATGGTCAAATTCATGCTCGCTTAATCCCTGGTCAAGCTCTTCTTTATAGATAAAATCAAAAAGTTTTTGCAGATTGGAACTGCCTATCCCCATTTCTTCTTGCAAACGTCTGTCTGCAGCCTCTATAACATTTTCCCGGGGGCGTGGATGTGTACAGGCAGTGTTTGTCCATAAGCCCGGCGAGTGATACTTTTCTATCGCTCTTTTTTGAATAAGCAACTGATTTTCTGAATTAAAGACAAACACGGAAACTGCCCGGTGCAGCAGGGCTTTTTTGTGTGCCTCAAGTTTTTCCATCACACCGGTTTGCTTATCATGCTGATCAACAAGTACTACCTTTTCCTGCATTCAGATTTGCTTTAATTGAAACAATATCCAGACTTTGCTTATAATGAGATATTTTTTGAAATTTGATAAACGAATTCTTTTCGAAAGCAATTTGTCGGTAGATGTTTGTTTGATTTTTTGAAATAAGCCTTTATAATAATGATAGGCAATAGCAACAGCAAGCTTTGATCTGCCCGGCAGATGCTTTATTCCGGTACGGGCTTCACTGAAATCTTTCTCAATGGATTGCTCAATCTCTCTCTTGCTTGCTGCGTTCAGATTGTCAAATACAATTTCCGGAAAGTAATTGCGCCCGAGGGTAAACATATCATCCTTAAGATCGCGGATAAAGTTGACCTTTTGAAAAGCTGAACCCAGTTTTTCTGCCGGCCTCTGCAAATTTTCATACAAACGCTGATCATTGCCGCAAAATACTTTCAAACACATGAGGCCCACCACATTTGCCGAGCCATAAATGTATTGCTCGATATCCGCGGAATTGTCGTAATTGGATTGACTTATGTCTCTCCTCATGCTTTCCATAAACGCACGAATATGTTTCCTGTCAATTTCGTATTTGCTGACGGTATCGGCGAAAGCAACAAGAACTGGATTTGTGCTGATTCCATGTTTGAGAGCAGCATCCAGGTCTTCATCAAGCTTGTCCAGTAAAAACGCCTTATCATGATCGTGAAAGCTGTCCACAATTTCATCCGCCAGACGGACAAAACCGTAAATGGCATAAATTGCCTGTCTTTCTTTTTTATGCAAAAGGGATGCAGCCAGAGAAAATGAAGTGCTGTAACTTTTGGTTACCAGCCCGGAAATCCTATAACTGATTTTTATGAAAAAATCAATGTTCATCTGTATCTTTTGCTTTTCATTTCTCTTCATCTCCTGACAAATACAAAACCTCTGTTATCAGTAAAGCAATAAATTCATCATTTGACAAAGCTCTTTTCACATTATATCAAAGATAATAAGAAATTTAAACTATCCTAAAAAAGTATATCTATATATCAGACAAATAAAGGAAGACTTCTTGTTCATCATTAATTTCTCACATTCGCTGATTCACATAAACAGCTGATTGTCTGACAAAAAAACATTCCCGGACAGGCAACCAATTGATTTGCCAATATACTCACAGGCTATAGCAGGTAATAAACACCACGATACCGGCAAGCCTGAAAAGCAAGCAAAAAAGGCCATCCGTGATTAACGAACAGCCTTTTGAAAGCACTTATTTAATAATTATTGAAGAAACTAATACATTATTTCGGATTTTCTCAGCTCATACTCTTCTTTGCTAAGCTCTTCTCTGGTTACATTACCATCTTTATCCATATTTAATGCCATGTATTCAGGTAGTGAGTCAATGCTGGCCGATGATGGATCAATGAGGGGCGTGCCTTCAATCACATACATTGACTGTCCGTAAAACACAACAAACCAGGCCTTGCTGTATACAACACCGTCCATAAGGGGCCACACAACCGGGAGTTGATTCGATTGCCACATCAATGGCTTCTTTCAAATCAACAACACCTGTCGGAAAACCAAAAATAAGATGTGCCTTATCGACACCTTCAACCCGCTCATTCCCTTTAACGTAAGCTTTACCATTGGTCAGATCCAGGGCTTTGGTTGAAATAACAGTAAAATCAACAAGACGAACCGTGCATGATGACAGCAAAACAATCATTGCAATGGTTCCTAAAAGAATTGCATTTTTTTTGTTTAAGTATAAGTTTATCACTACAAACATATATGCTTATTTTTTACTATCAAAATCATTTCCCTGCAAAAAAACAGTTTGCCAGAGCGGAAAAACTTACAAGTATAATCACATTTACATAATATAGCGCTTTTCACCGGCAGCCGGCTAAGAATTGTGATATATCTTAAAATTAATTAAACCATCAGCACAGTTAAACAAAATCCGAAAAGGAAAAAGCCGCAGTTGATTCTTTATTAAGCGATTACACAGCTTTGCTTAACATCAACATATCCTGAACGGGATAAAGACATGTAAAAATACGCATTATTTCAGCGATATTAATACGTCCCGTTGAAGGATTGTTTTTTCAGGTATATTTTTCTCATATCTACATTTTTTTTCTCGTATATTTAAGACAGCCGCCAATATCTATGAGATTTCACTGATATAAAAATCAGAAGACAGATAGCGTAACAACCATTAAAAATTCATATTATGAAAAAACCCACATTATTGATCCTGATTTGTGCCTGTTTGTCAGGCTTTTCATATGGACAGACAATTCAAAACGATGTAACCGCAGCCGGAGGAGCTCAATTTTCTGCCGGGAATTTTGACATGGAATTCACCCTGGGTGAAGTAGTGACTGAAACACTGATGAATTCAGACTTGATAGTGACACAGGGGTTTCTGCAGACCAATCTGACACCAACCTCCATAGAGGATAACAGCCTCACAATCAAACCTGCTGTTTTTCCGAATCCCACATCTGAAAGCCTTATCATTGAACTTCCTGTAAATGTGGATAAAAAATTCAATTATCAGTTTTACAATAGCCTGGGAAAACTCCTTATTACAGATGTCCTGGTATCCGGAAAAAACACACTCTCAATGAAGACCTTTCCCAGTGGTACCTACCTGTTGACAATAAAGAACACAAAATCCGGCAAACAAAACATATATAAAATCATAAAATCAGAATAACCTAAAATCCATGACTATGAAAAAAACTTTACTATTAAGCATAATTGCTTTAATCTGGGCAGTGACCGCTTTTGCCCAGTCACCACAGGCTGTAAAATACCAGGCTGTTTTGCGTGATAACACAGGAACCATCATTGATCAGGCAAATGTTGACATACGAATCAGTATTGAAGCCAATGGTAATGTTGTTTATCAGGAAAACCACTCAACCACAACCAATCAGTTTGGTATGGTAAGTCTGGAAATTGGAACAGGTTCAATTATCAGCGGCACTTTTTCAAGCATTGACTGGCGAACAGATGACCACTTCATCAGAATAGAGGTGGACAGTGGTTCGGGATATACCGATATGGGAACAACTCAAGTGCTCAGTGTTCCATATGCACTTCATGCCAATACATCGGGAAGCACCGAAAGTTATACTGAAACGGATCCCTTATTTGATGCTTCTCCTGCGGCCGGCATTAGCTCTACTCATATCTCTGACTGGGACGATGCCTACCTATGGGGAAATCATGCAAGCTCAGGTTATATTACTGATGAGTGCCAGGCTTTAAGCTTCTCCAACGACACCCTATACCTTACAGGTGGCAGTTTTGTAACATTTCCTCCGGATTTTGACGGAGACTGGGGCAGCCTTACCGGTACAGCTCCGGCGGTCAGCACGTTTTCAAATGATGCCGGTTATATTGACACAGAATTGGATCCTTCCTGGCACGGTTTATCGGATACTGCAAGCAACATATGGAGATATGGGAAGATTGGCATTGGCATATCACCTCTTTACAAACTACATCTGAGAAACAACCAAAATAATGAGATCAACCTGTTGTATGCCCATCGCACCTCGGATTCCTACGGTCCAGGCAAGGCTAACAACTATGCATTCCGGTCCGGATATTGGGCTGACACAGCCGGCGGCAGTGGATATGGACCATATTATTCTGATGTTGCCATAAAAGGATATTCTTATTATGGAAATAATTACACTTTTGGTGTTCACGGTGCAAATTACAATGACTATAACCGGTGTGGAGGTGTTATTGGGACAAATAGCTCTGGGAGCTATTTTGGCTCACTTGCATATAAAAGCTCATCAAGTATAAGCTACGGAGGATATTTTACCAGTTCAACAATAGGATCCGGAATTGTTGCAAAAGGCTCTTCTGCTGCAGGTGTCGGGCTGGCAAGTTACGGAGATATGCTTGGATCATGGGCGCATGGCGATATCATCGGACAAATTGTAAGCGGGGATGTTTTTTCCTCCTATAACCTTGGCAACACATACACATCCGGGACTCACGTAGAACTGGTAAACACAGGTTCAGAAAAAACCGCAGCGTATTCTGTTACCAGCTGTGAGGTCAGTGTCTATGATAAAGGTTTCGCCAAACTCTCAGGCAATCAAGTCACTATTGAGTTTGACAGATCCTATAGCAATTTACTGGCTGACGAACGCCCCGTAATAAGCATTACACCAATTGGCAGTGCGGCCAGTATTTACATCAGCTCAATCAGCCCTGAAGGATTTACTGTTGCTGCAGACTCACCTCAGGAAATCGAATTTTCATGGATTGCAGTTGGTAAACGCGTGGACAGTGATCTGGTCAACAATGTGCCTGAAGCCCTGAAATCGAGCGATTTTGACAAAAACATTAAAGATTATATGTTCAATGAATCCGAAACGACACGTAATGGAAGGGCTTTGTGGTGGACCGGAAACAGCCTGGAGTTTGGCAGCAAATTACCCGAAGAACTCATCCATACTGAGCCAAAAAAGAATCCGGAACAACGATAAGCCGCTCAATATCTCACCGTCCATTATCTAAAACCCGGATTTTATTTTGGATCGTGTTGTTTGGTTTACCTGCCTTGTCATAGCACGGGCAGGTAAACTTTTTTAATAGCAATTCTGTCCGGGCTTTGCACATTAATCAATTGTATCACGGAGATGCGATAAACTTCATCACTTCTGTTGGGAAAATCAGGGAAATATTTCTACCTTAGTAAGATAAAATTGTCTGTTCAATCTGCCGCTTATACGGTACAATTATTTTATGCTATGCCGATAAAAATACTTTCTACCGCTGATCTTCACCTTGGACGCACTTCCTCATTGCCACATTCCCAACACGGCTTATCCACCAAAACAGGCCTTGACAAACTCGTAAAACTTGCCATCAGTTTGTCTGTTGATGTGCTCTGTTTTTCCGGTGATATTGTTGATAATTTTAATGATTACTGGGAAGCCAGAGCACCCTTACAGGAAGCATTTAATAAACTCAGGGAAGCCAAAATATCAGTGTATCTTGTTGCAGGAAATCACGATTTTGATGTATTGGAATCAATGCTGAAAGAAGACAAAAATCAGCATGTGCATATGCTTGGCAAAAATGCAAAGTGGGAAACCAGAACACACACTGCCGGGGATATGGAAGTGCAATTTGCCGGCTGGTCTTTCAATAAACAGCATATCAGGATTGACCCTTTACTAAGCTTTGACAGAAAACTGACAAATCCGGATATTCCTGTCATAGGTTTGCTGCACTGTGAAACTGATTTCCCTGAAAGCAAATATGCACCAGTCAGCACTGACCTGCTGCTCAATTCAGGAACAGATGCCTGGTTGCTCGGCCATATCCACAAACCCATGATTCTCCACGAATCGGCACCTTTTGTGGCATATGCCGGATCACCACAGGCTATGAGTGCCGGGGAAACCGGTGTGCACGGGATTTTGCTGCTAACTGTTCATAAAGACAAACGCATTGAAACGGAACACATTCCCCTATCTCCTGTTCGCTATGAAAATCTGCCCATAGAAATAAAAAAAGATACGGATGAAAACAGCTTCCGTGCATTGGTGAACGAAGCCATAGCTAAGCGTTCTCCGAATTTAATTGAAACTGGAGGTAGTCCTGAATATCTGATATTCGATCTGTTCATTTCCGGTGAACATCCTCAGCCGGAAAAAGCCGAAATCTGGGCAGCAGAGGCTACAAAAGCCGAAGATATCTTCCTGCATGATTATCCCGACATACAGGTAAGATTACGAAAATTCAGATCCATGATACAGCCGGCTATTGAGAATATGAAAGAACTTGCAAGGGAACCTTCTCCTGCCGGCAAACTGGCCGAAACACTGCTCGCTCTGGAAGAAGGACGGTCAACGGATTTTCTGGAATCAATGAGAAAAGACTGGCAGAAAAAACAGTTAAGTCTGTTACACTCCGGCACCTACCAGCCACTAAACAAAACGGCAAACAGCGAAGAAGCAGACAAATTCATCATGCAGGAATGTAAGCACTTGCTTGCCAGGCTCATGTCACAAAATGAAAGCATGTAAATTATGAAGAAGAAAACAATCCACATCGATCATATTTCCATAGGAAGACTTCCGGGTTTTCGCAAAGGTTTGCCTGAATACCGTGATTTATCCGAAAATATTAACATTATATACGGACCCAACGCATCAGGAAAAAGCTCTACTGCAGGAATGATTGAGAAGTTGTTATGGCAGGAAAAAGCACCGGGATGCCGGGCAGAGGCAAAAATACAGATTGATCATGAACAATGGAGAATAAGCATAGATTCATCCCGTGTAAACAGTGAGCGTAACGGGCAGCCTGCTCAGATGGAAGGAATTCCGGCATCAGATACCAGCAAAAGATATATGCTTTCCCTGCATGATTTGATTCAGGCTGAAGATCAGGATATGGCCCAACAGATTATGCGTGAGGGCATAGGAGGGTATGATCTTGACAAAGCTTCCGGAGATCTGAAATACGAGGCAGGCATCAAAAGCAAACGGGTAAGTGAATACACAGCCTGGGAAGAAGCCAAAAAAAACTATCAGAAAGTACGACAAGAACAAAAACACCTGGAAAGCGAAGAGGCAAATCTGAATAAGCTTAAAAAAGACAAAGACAGGGCGGAAAAAGCAGCAAAGTTGGCAGAGCTGTATCAGTTGCGGCAAACATATCTTGAAAAAGAAACAGAATACCTCCGTGCCAGGGAAAAGCTGGATCATTTTCCACAGATTCTGGAAAATCTCACAGGCCATGAATATGAAGCCCTTAACGAATTAGAATTAGAAGCTGGAAAACTGGAAAATGAAATCCTTGACACAAAGAAATCCATTGAAAATGCTGTGGAGCATCTCGCTCAACTGGATATTCCTGAGACAGGCATCGGAGACGAAATACTCAATGAACTTGAAGGGCGTAGCGAGGAGCTAAAAGAACTCCGCCACAGACGTGAGAAAGCCAGTGAAGAAAGCCTGGCAGCCGCAAAAAAAGCAGAAGAATCTCTAAAGGCGCTGGATGCCAGTATCGATACCGGCAAATGGGCAGGTCTGAATCTAAAACAAACAGGTGATCTGCATCAGATAATGCCGGAAGCATACAGACTTACAGGTGAATCCCTGCAGTTACAAAATCGCATCCAAAAAATATCTGAACTGCTCACAGACCGAAAAAAACCGGATTATGCCCGGACAGAACTGGCCATCAGCATATTGAGTGACTGGCTGAAATCCCGGGGAGAACAAGCAGGGATCAGCAAAAAGTGGCTGTGGACAATCGCCATAGCCGGCATAGCCGCCATCATACTGACCTACGCTCTTGGCCTGATATCAGCTCTTGCAGCTCTGGCACCCCTGATCATCGGTACAGCTCTGATTCTGATTTTGAGTTTTAAACAGCCCAAAACAGATTCCACGACCGGCAACAGGTACAAACAGGAATATGAGCGGAATGGTATTGAAGGCCCTGAAGCATGGACAAGTGAATCGGTAAGTGCACGTCTTACTGAATTGTCCGAAGACCTGCAACTGGCCACTGAAATCCACCATCTCGAAAATGAAAAACAACGGCTGGAAGATAATCTGGATAAGCTAAAACCCCGCCTGGAAAAGATACAGTCTCAGTATCAGAAAATACAAACAGAACTTGGGGCTGTCCCGGAATTATATTTGAAAGATGAAAACAATTACGCATCCATTGCCTGGTTTGTCAGCAATGCACAAAAATGGCAGGAAGCACAGGAAAATCATCTGGCAGCCCGTGAACTGACCATTCAGCTGGAAAAAAAGACAGAAGAGAATCTTGGCAGGGTGAATGCGATACTTGAAAACCATGGTCAGGATACAGTTGTCGATGACATCAAACTGTCAGCATTGTGTAAAAAAATCCGTGACAATGAATACCAGCGCCGTGAATCCGTGAAGCACATCAAGGAAAAAAATCTTGTCCTTAAGGAAAAACAGGAGCGCAAAGAAAAGAATCTTGACAAGCAGAACAAGCTATACCAAAGACTCAATATTGAGGCAGGGCGCCTTGATGAGGTAAAGCAACTAGGGGAAGAGCTAAGTCAGTATCGTCCGGCCAAAAAGGCTTTTGAAGCTGCCGAATTAATTTGCAGAGAAGCAGAAAAAAATCTAAAAGCCCATTCCCTTTACCAGGAAGAAGCAGAAAATCTGGAATCATTGTCACCGGATGAGGTAAACGACAAGATTACAGAATATCAGGAAAAGGCCGGCAGACTTCAGGAAATCATTGAAACCATATCAGGAATCAACACCCGCATTGAAAGTGTCAGCAAGGCAAACACAGCAGAAAAAGCCCTGGCACAAGAAGAAAAAGCAATGTCAGATCTTGAAAGTCTGTATGAAAAAAACCTTGCATCAATAACCGGCCATCTGTTGGTAACTCACCTCAAAGCCGAAACCCGTGAACACAATTATCCGGAAGTATTTAAAAAAGCAAGCCATCGTTTCAGCAAAATCACAGCAGGACAATACCGACTTGAGCTGTCAAACGGGGAATCACATGCTTTTATGGCATACGACAACCAAAATGAGGAATACCTCCGGCTGGATAAACTCTCTACAGGCACACGCATTCAGTTGATTCTCTCGGTGAGGCTGGCATTTATTGAGTTGCAGGAAAATGAACTATGCTTACCTGTGATGGCAGATGAATTGCTTGCCAACAGCGATGAGGTCAGGGCAAAAGCCATTATCGACGCACTGATAGAAATTAGCCGTGAGGGTCGTCAGGTATTTTACTTTACAGCCCAGCAGGATGAGGTGGCCAAATGGCAAAGCCATCTGGAGGCGAGCGGGATTTCAAATCGCATCATATCCATTCCGGCGAATCAGGGGAATCAGGATTATCCGCATGTATCCGCATCTCTGCCACGAATTCACCTCACAGACCATGAGCTGGCTCGTCCCGGGCAGGCCACGCATGACGAATACGGAAAAATCCTCGGGGTACAGGAATTCAATCCGCTGAGCGATGCAATTTCCGGACTTCATCTGTGGTATGTCATTGAGGATACAGAGTTATTGTATACTTGTCTGAAACGCAACATCAGTAGTCTGGGTGCTTTGCTAGGATTCCTGAAAGCGGGAGGAGAAATCGGTAAAGGTCCGGATTTCACCAGGCAACTGGAAGAAAAAAAGAAACTGCTTGAACGCTACCTCACACTATACCGGCATGGGATATCCCTCCCAATTGACAGGCAGGTACTTGAATCCTCAGACGCAGTGAGTGAAAGTTTTTTAGATGATGTAGCAGACTTGCTTGATAAGGTAAAAGGCAATCCGGAAAAATTAATAAAATCACTTCTTGATGGTGGTGTAAGAAATTTCAGGACAGCAAAAGCAGAGGAATTGGAAAACTATCTGATACAGAACAATTTCATCAGCCAGGAAACTCCACTGGAGGAAGAAAAAATCATTGCCGCTCTCCAGGCTGAGCTATCAGGCATGAGTCTTGACAGCCAATCCGCAGAGCAAATGTTACAGCGCATCTCTGATTCTGCATCAGCATGACCGCAAGCCAAAGGTTTCAATCCGGCCTGACAAACCCTGCTTTATCAGGCAAAGAAGCCTTTCATTTTATGAAGAAATCCGTCTTCCTCTCCTTCTTTACCCTGCTTTTTGGGTTTGAGCGCTTCAGATTCCTGTAATTTTTCAATCAGTTTCCGATCTTCTTTCGGCAGATTTTTCGGCACAAAGATGTTCACTTTTACAAGCAGATCACCTTTGCCATAACCCTGCACGTCGGGGATACCTTTATTTCTCAATCTCAAGACCTTACCAGACTGAGTGCCCTGTTCGATTTTCACTTTCACTTTACCTTCCAGTGTTGGAATGGTAGCTGTGGTACCGAGCAAGGCATCAGGGATGCTGATAAACAGGTTGTAAAGCAAGTCATTTCCATCACGCACAAGTTCCGGATGTTCTTTTTCCTCAACCACCACCAGCAAGTCACCGTTGATACCACCGCGGCGGGCAGCATTTCCTTTTCCGGACACACTGAGTTGCACGCCTTCGCTCATGCCAGCAGGAATTTTCACTTCAACAATTTCTTCTCCACGAACAACACCTTCTCCATTACATGCGGGACAGTGTTCTTTTATTTCTGTTCCGGTTCCTCCGCAGGTACGGCATGTTGTCTGTTGTTGCATCTGGCCAAGGATTGTGTTGGTTACACGGGTTTCAACACCGGAGCCATGACAGGTAGAGCATGTTTTGCTGGAGCTGCCGTTCTTTTCACCGGTACCGTTACAGGCATCGCATTTTATGTACTTTTTAATCTTCAGCTTTTTGGTAGTTCCGCTAGCAATTTCATTGAGGGTAAGCTTTACTTTCACCCTGATATTTGAGCCCTTATTGGCACGTTGACGCTGGCTTCTTCTTCCTCCGCCAAAGCCACCACTGAAGCCACCGCCGAAGCCCATATCACCAAAGATATCTCCAAACTGACTGAAGATATCCTCAAAGCTCATACCTTCACCGGAGAATCCGCCCTGGGCTCCTTTAACGCCGTCATGGCCAAACTGATCGTACCGCTGCCGTTTTTGCTCGTCCCTGAGCACCTCATATGCTTCTGCAGCCTCTTTGAACTTGCGTTCAGCTTCCGCATCACCGGGATTTTTGTCCGGATGATGCTTCAGAGCCTGCTTACGATAGGCTTTTTTGATTTCATCCTGTGAGGCACTTTTGGAAACACCCAATATTTCGTAATAATCACGTTTTGCCATATTATTCTCCCACAACTACTTTTGAGTACCTGAGTACATCATCATTTAGTTTATAACCTTTCTGGATGACATCAACCACTTTTCCTTTAAGCTCTTTATTGGGAGCAGGAATTTTTGTCATGGCTTCATGTTCATCTGTATCGAACGTTTTTCCCTCTGCTTCAATTGGGGTAACACCCTTTTGTTTCAGGAAATTTTCAAATTTATTGTGAATGAGTTCCATGCCTTTTTTGACAGCTTCCAGGTCTTCTGCCTCTTCAATAATTTGCATAGCACGTTCCATATCATCAATCACAGGCAGTAATCCGGATATAATGTCAGACCCTGCTGTTTTGGTCATGTCCATTTTTTCTTTCAGCGTTCGTTTTCTGAAATTGTCAAATTCTGCAGAAAGCCTGAGGTATTTATCATTCATGAGCTGATACTTCTCGTTAAGCTCTGCGATGACTTGATCTTTTTTATGCAACTCAGCCTCCTGTTTGTTTTGCTTTTTGTTTTTGCTTTTTTTCTTATCTACCTCTTCTTCTTTTTCCTCTGCTTGTGCAGACATCTCAGCAGCCTCCACATCTTCCTGTTGCTCAGGCTTATCTTTTTTTATTTCGTCCTTTTCGGATTTTTCACTGTGTTTATCTTTTTTTGCCATTTTTATCACGTATTAAAAGTTTGCCAAAGGTAAACAAATTGCCTGCCAAATCCCGAAGAAAGACAAGATGGCAGGCACAGATGCAATTCTGTCAAAAATTATTTCTCTGTTGATTCTTTGATATCTTCAATTTCCTCTTCGATTTGGCTGAGCCGTTTTGAAATTTTGTCAGCTTCCCGTCCGAAGTCTTTGTATTTATCAGACTCTTTCAATCTGTCAAGATGTTTTTCTAATTCCTTTTTCAGACGTTCGATCTCAGTCAAGGGGTCCTTGACGACAAATTTTTCCAGCGTTTTACTGAGTTTTTCTCCCCTCAGGTTTTTGGCCAGGATGACACCATTTTCATCCACCAGGAAATTTGCCGGGATACCTCTGACGCCATAGAGTCTCACGTATGGAGACTGCCAGTACTTGAGGTCTGAAACCTGTGGCCAGCTAAGCTCATCTTTTTCAATGGCCTGCAGCCAGGTATCCCTGGATTTATCCAGTGAAACCCCGTAAACAGTAAAGCCATCTCCAATGGTAAAATCTTTATCGTTAAATTCATTGTATGTTTTCACCACCACCGGATTTTCACGCCGGCAGGGACCACACCATCCTGCCCAGAAATCAATAAGTACCACTTTCCCTCTTAAACTGCTCAGGGCAATTGTGTCACCCTCAGGTGAGGGCAACTGTATTTCAGGAGCTATATCGCCAATATCATAACCTGTTTCGGCTTTTTCTGATTGTGCAGGCAAAGTGGTAACAGAGAGCAGCATTGCTGCAATAAATAAAACTTTAATTTTTTCCATAGTACAAAATATTTAGTCAACTCGTGTAATATTGGCTCCCAGGGCTTTGAGTCTTTCATCGATTTTCTCGTAGCCCCTGTCAATCTGCTCAATATTGTGAATTTCTGATCTTCCGTCAGCTGACAGGGCTGCAATAAGCAATGCCACACCAGCTCTGATATCAGGTGAGCTCATTACGGTTCCCCTGAGTTTAACCTGATTGTTGAGGCCGATCACGGTTGCTCTGTGAGGATCACAAAGGATAATCTGCGCTCCCATATAAATCAGTTTATCCACAAAGAACAAACGACTTTCAAACATCTTTTGATGAATGAGTACACTGCCTTTGGCCTGTGTGGCCACTACTAGGAAAACACTCAACAGGTCGGGAGTAAGTCCGGGCCATACAGCATCAGCAATTGTCATAATAGAACCATCAATGAAGGTTTCTATTTCATAATAATCCTGTGCCGGAATATGTATATCATCATTGATTCTTTCCAAAGCAATTCCCAGCCTGCCGAAGGTATCAGGAATTATTCCCAGATCATCATAGGATACATTTTTTATGGTGATATCGGAGCCGGTCATGGCTGCCAGACCAATAAAACTTCCGATTTCAATCATATCAGGCAAAATACGATGCGTAGCACCGCCAAGGGATTCAACACCCTGAATGTGCAAAAGGTTGGATCCCACCCCTGAAATTTTTGCCCCCATGGCATTCAGCAACTTACACAATTGTTGAATATACGGTTCACAGGCAGCATTATAGATGCTGGTTTTTCCTTCTGCCATTACGGCAGCCATGATGATATTGGCCGTGCCGGTAACAGATGCTTCATCAAGGTGCATGTACATACCCCGAAGCTTGTCGGCTTCGAGATAATAATAATTGTTTTTAAAATCGTATTCCAGCTCTGCGCCAAGTTTACGGAATCCCAGGAAATGCGTATCCAGACGGCGACGTCCGATCTTATCGCCTCCGGGCATGGGAATAAATGCCTTATGAAAACGAGCAAGCAAGGGACCGACCAGCATAATTGATCCACGCAAGAGGCGGCTTCGGTTGGCAAATTCTTCGGTCTCCAGCTTGTCCAGATCAATCCTGGCGGCATTGAACCCACGGGTTTTATCGTCGATCTTTCGGATCTTTACACCGATAAACTCCAGAATATCTATCAGCAGATTCACATCCCGGATATCGGGCAGATTGCTGATAATCACCTCCTCTTCTGACAGCAGGCAGGCACAAACAACCTGTAATGCTTCATTTTTTGCTCCCTGTGGTGTAATTTCACCAGAAAGCCTTGCTCCTCCTTCAACAAGAAAAGTACCCATTAATTTCTATGATTTTTTTTGAAATTGCGCTTTTTCTTGAAATTGCTTTTGTTTTTGCTTTTGTTGTATGGCTTATTGCTCTTGGGTTTGGGTTGTTTTACATCTGTGAGTTTAATTTCCTCAGGAATGTCCACATCTCCTTTGGAGATTTTTCTTATATCATCGAAGATCGCATCATCATTGACGCTTTCTTTCTTGTAACTGACATAAGATTTCTTCATATGATTGGCTAATTGCTCAATCAGCATCTCACGGGTTTCTTCATCAAATTCATTGACCTTTGCCAGCATTTCCTGAAGGTTTTTGCCGTAATGTTTGAACCTGAAATTGGGATCAGAATATGGTACTTTCTCCGGAGGTGAATCCAGTTCTTTTCTGTCTGGCAGGGGATATGGCCAGTCAATATCCAGATCAAAATCTGACATGATGGCAAGATGATCCCACAATTTGTGCTTGAAATCCGGGACATCCCGAAGATGGGGATTCATATTGCCCATAATATCAATCAATGAATGGGCCATGGTATTTCTGAGATCACGATCATGTATTGTTTTGAGGTAATCTACCATTTTGTGTATGTGTCTGCCATATTCAGGCAGTACTAATGATGGGCGTTGTGTGTTATAATCCATGTATTTTTCGTTTTTACAAAGGTAATGCTTTTATTTTTGCCGCCAAAGTTTAGTTTCTGTATTTCGTTTTAGGATAGGATTTTAAGCCGGGCAAATTTAAGCAGCAATTTCTTTTCACCATGCTTATCAAAATCCACGATTGCTTTCTGGTCTGCACCGGCACCCTCTATTGATCTTACAATACCGAGGCCAAATCTTTCATGTGAAACCCTTTGGCCTTCTACAATATTGGATACACCGGAGAGTTCGGATGAATTTGTTTTTTCTGCTGTCAATTTTTTAAATTTTTTGGGATTGACAGTCAGACCAACATTATGTTTTTGTTCGGACTTTACTTTTTTTGTTTCACGTGAGGGATATTTCGCTGATTTGCCTTTTGGCGGATAGGAGGCCGCGGGTTGTGAAAGACCGGGTTCATCATCAAACATGGTATCAAAAGGATCGCTTCCTGTATCTTCCAGGCTGCCTTCCAGTGTCAGAAATCTGGGATCAATATCCTTAATAAACCGGCTTGGCTCATTGATGCTAAGTGATCCGAAGCGATACCGGGAGTTGGCGTGGGTAATGACAAGTTTTTCACGTGCCCTGGTCATTGCCACATAAAACAAGCGTCTTTCTTCTTCCAGGTCATGCCGGCTGAAAGTCGACATTTTTCCGGGAAAAAGATCTTCTTCTGCACCGGCTATGTACACCACATCAAATTCCAGGCCTTTGGCGGCATGAATTGTCATCAGGTTTACCCTGGGTTCATTATCATCAGGTGCTGTGTCCTGGGTTGTCAGTAAAGAAACATTCTCAAGATATTCTGTTAACCTGATAAATGCATTGGGATTATCATGTTTCTGCTGATCGATATAATCCTGAATCCCGCTGAGCAGTTCATCAACATTTTCTATCCTGCTGATCCCTTCCGGTGATTTGTCCGCTTTGAGCTCTGCCAGTATCCCGGTGGTTTTGATAATTTTATCTCCCATGCTAAAAGCATCCAGCTCATCAGCATCCTTTTGCAAATCATGAATCAGGGCAGCAAACTTAGCTATTCGCTGTTTTGTCGGAGCATTCAGTGGAATATCACTCTGCTGAATATTCCGGATAATGTCCCACATATTCTCCCCCAGGGCTTCGGCTTTCTGCTCAATGCGGTCAACACTTGTTTTACCGATTTTCCGGGAAGGATAGTTGATGATTCTCTTTAGAGCTTCATCATCCTTTGGGTTGACAATTAAACGAAAATAAGCAATGATATCTTTGATTTCTTTTCTTTGATAAAATGACAGGCCGGCATAAATCATGTAAGGCACATCTTTTTTCCTGAGTGCTTCTTCGAGTTGTCTCGACTGTGCATTTGTTCTGTAGAGTATGGCAAACTCATCAAATTTTTTCTTTGTTTCTTCCTGGGTTTTTTTGATGTCATCGGTAATATAAAAAGCCTCTTCAGTATCCGTGGCAGCACCAAACACATTTATTAATATGCCTTCCTGGTTTTTCGAGAAGATTTTTTTATCCAGTCTATTCTGATTTTTGGCAATCAGTGAATTTGCAGCCTCTACAATTGATTGTGTTGAGCGGTAATTCTGCTCAAGTTTTACTTCTGTATATTCCAGATAATCTTTTTTGAAATTGAAAATATTTTCAATTTTTGCTCCCCTGAAGGCGTAAATACTCTGAGAATCATCACCCACTACACAAAGGTTTTTCCTGGCTCTTGCCAGATTTTTCAGAATCAGATACTGTGCATAATTTGTGTCCTGATACTCATCCACAAGTATATACCTGAATTTATCCTGGTAAGCAGCCAGAACATCCGGATGTTTTTTAAACAATATATTGGTGAACAAAAGCAAATCATCAAAATCCATGACATTGTTTTTCCTGCAACTTTTGGCATATCGTTCATAGATATTAACAAATTCACCTCGCTGACTTTTACGGTCTTCTGCAATCAAGGCGGTATTTTTTTTATATGCCTGAAAAGTCATCAGGTTGTTTTTTGCTGAAGAAATTCTGTTTTGAACTTCCTTTGGCGGATACTGCTTAACGTCAAGCTTCATATCCGTAATGATTTTCTTTATCAGGTTGCGGCTGTCTGTCTGGTCAAAAATTGTGTACTGTTGGGTGAAACCCAGCCGGGGAGCCTCTTTCCTGAGGATTCTGGCAAAGATGGAATGAAATGTACCCATCCAGATACTTGCGGCATTGCTTTCTCCGACCATTTCCTGTATACGCTCTTTCATTTCCCTGGCAGCTTTGTTGGTAAATGTCAGTGCCAGTATCTGATAAGGTTTTACTTTCTTATGAATAAGATATGCAATACGGTATGTAAGTACGCGTGTTTTTCCGGATCCTGCTCCGGCAATTACCAGCGACGGGCCTTCGGTTGACAAAACCGCTTTTTGCTGAACAGGATTGAGGTCGTTTTTTATTTTGTCTTTCATCGCAACAAAGTTATTTCTTTTCATGGTCTTTTAAAAAAAAATCCACTTTCTAAAATGCCATTATGCGAGGCACGAGCCCTGCCTATATAAACAGCTAAGCATCAGATACAACAGCACTTTCTGAACAATAAAGCATTTTACTGGCAACGATTTTCTCATGTTTAGCGTCTGTCTTATTGGAAAAGCATGTAATTTTGTTTTGAGTAAATCGTAAATTAGTTGTATTATTGTAGTAAGGTATTTTTATTAAAAAACACAAGACATGACAATGAAGAAAAAACTGTTAACACTGGCTCTTGCCATTATGGCAACTGTCTTTCTAACACATTCGGTCAGCGCTCAGGAAGAAATTTCTGAAGGTTTATTTCTTAAATTTGAAAAAACATCCGACCTGTTTACTGAAAAAAATGACTTGATGATGATTGAGAAGTTTTATCTGCACAATTTTCCTGACGGGCAAAGCTCCAAATACTTGCATCTAAGAATCAATGCCATCGACGATGTTATAAAATTCGGCATTGCCAGCAGCTCTGAGGAAAAAAGCAACCAGCGCAGATGTTACATCAAATTGCCAAAAGACAATTATCATGATGTTTTCAAACAGGTATTGCAAAATATACCGGTAGATTACATTATGCTCGATGAAGAAAAACTCACCATTAATGAATTTATTGATAGATTGAAATCCTAATTCTCTGCTTATGTTCAAATTTTACAAAATACCCAAAAGTCTGTTTGCCGCAATTGCCTTGCTCGCTTTTTCACATGCAGGTATTGCCCAGATTACCGCCCCGACTGCTTCTGAACAGTTCTCTACTGATTACAGCTCAGACTATATTAACAGCGGTGAAGAAAATGATAATGTTTACATATTTTGTGCCGACCAATCAGCAGATGATGTTGGTGAATTGGAGGTAGAAAATGCCAGTGGCTGCAATGTTGACTGGTATAGATTTGATGGCGTAAGCTACCAGGAAATAGAACAAAGCGGGACCACTGCAACCGGCCTTACTTCTGGCGGATACATGGCACAGGTAGATTGCGGTGGTGTAATTACCTGTTACCGTGCGTGGGTATGGGTAAACCAGACCTTTGTTGATATGGATCCCATTGAACCGAGTTGTGAAGAATTCACCCTCAACGGACAGGTAGATGCCATGGATACTGAATTCGAAATTGTGGATCCCCCGGGTCTGAATTTCGAAGTTGATGAAAATACGCAAATCACCGTTTGCTTCTGGGCAGACCATGTTTATGTTTCAGACCTGGGCTTTTATCTGAAAGCACCCGGGCACGAACTTGACGAACCAGCCTATCCACCAAATGACGATGGAAGTCACGAAGTTGTGGAACTCCTTCCACCGGTATCTGACTGGGGTCCCGCCGCAGAATATGGCAGCTGGACAGGTATTCCGTTTTCTGTTTTGGGCTGCACCGATGACGGTGATGAAAATCAGAATTGTCAAAGCGGTAACGATGTTAACAACTTTTGCTTTTCATCCACCCTGGATGCCGGTACACCTTCCTTAACACCCTGTGTCTGCGACATGCCAACACCGCTCAGCGGTACATTTGCATCAGCAGGCCCCTGGGATGCCATATACGGACATATGGCCGGCGACGACGGCTGGAATGTTCAGGTTTACGACTGTGAAGAATATGATTACGGTACCCTCAACAGGGCACTGATAAGCTTTACCGGGGAAACTGAATGCGGTACAACTACCTTTACCTATGACTCCGGTGATATATCAGGACTCCCCTCATCAGAAATATCGGATGCTTCCTGCAGTGCTGCAACAGCATCGTATTTTGTTGTTCCCCCGGAGAATCCTCCCGGTGCTTATACCGTAACATCTTCATTGACATCCTATAACTGGACCTCCGACGGGTCAACTTTCACATCAACAGAACTCAACCCAACCATAACCCCGGGAACATCTGATTACCCCGATGAAAGTGCAAATTTCTACCTGCATGCAACCGAAACCATTGATGTTTCCGGAAGTCCAACATGCGAACAAACGGTAAGCGAAGAATTTATCACCACACCTTCCGATGCAACCATCACTCCCGTGGCACCCATGTGCTACGATGACACACCGGTTACAATTGAAGTAGCTGATCCGGGCGGAACCTTTTCAGTTGGAACAGGTACACCGGAAGATGCACTCGAAGACGGCGTTTTCGATCCTGAAACTGCCGGCCCGGGTACACATACAATTTATTATGAAATTACCGGTGCCTGCCCGGACAGTGATCAAATAGACATTGTGGTTTATGAAATTATTACCGTGGAAAACTTCTCTGATAACGTTTGTGACGGTGCTGATGAAAACTTTACTGTTTCCTTTGAGGTAGAAAACCAAAACGGAAATCCAACAGAGTATCAGGTGAACGATGGTTCAGGCTTTACAACCTACACAGGAACATATTCACAGCAGTTTGCTTCACCCGGCAACTACAACCTTACTGTGACAGACATGAATGGCTGTAGCGAAATAATCCTTGAGGGATATACCGATTGTGGCTGTAGTACATACGCCGGAACCATGGCCAGCATGGAACAAGTTAGTTTGTGTGAAGGTGAATGCACCGACGGACTTGTTGCGCACAATGGCAATGAAAACCTGGATTCCAATGATGTTTTTGAGTATATATTGCACGATGGCAGTGAATATCCGGCCACAGGCACTTCTATTATATCCCGTGGATTTACCACGAACTTCTGCTTCATTGATGGTGCTATGGATTATGGTGAAACTTATTATATCTCCGCTATTGCCGGTAATGAAGAAGGAACAACAGGACAGGTAGTCAGTGATCCCACTGATGACCCCTGTTACAGTCAATCTTCAGGCACACCTGTGAAATGGTATGAGAATCCGACAGCAAACATCCCCGAAAGCAATATCAGCACTTGTGGATTGTCTGTTGATCTGGTTGCTGCTCAACCCACTTCAGGCACCGGCACATGGTCTGCTGATGTTTCTTTTTCCGCAGGACAAGGCACCACAGTTAATGATCATGAAATGACTGCATTGGTAGGTGATTACGGCAACGCTACTTTTACGTGGGATGTTGATAATAACGGATGTACAGCATCTGATGACATCAATGTGTTTTTTGCCCAGACTCCAAGTCCTTTTGCAGGAAATGACACAACCGTTTGTGGTGACCAGTTGGATTTGAATGCATCACTGAGCTTAACCGGCTCCAACGGAGAATGGAGCAGCGGCGCAGGCATAACCTTTATCCCGGAAAGTTCTCCCACAGCAACAGCCAACCTGACCGGCGACACCTACGGGACACACATCCTTACCTGGACAGAAACCATCAGCGGCTGTGAAGGCAGTGATAATGTAGCAGTTACTTTTATTGAAGAACCTCAACCTTCTGCCATCAACAATAACGATACAGTTTGCGGGATCACAAGTACACTTGAGGTAGACAATGTAATAGGTGAAGGCATCTGGAGTGCATATGAAGACGGCACACAAATTTATCCCACTTACGCAGATGGCAACACCTCACCTGTAACAGAAGTAACGATCGGAAGTTACTCTGGTAACTATCGTACCGTTGATTTTGTATGGGATGAAGAAAACAGCCAGGGCGGGGTCACCTGTTCAAACAACACGACACTTACTGTTACATTTGCTGAAGAACCTTTTGCGAGTGTTGGAGAAACAGACTTTGACGAAACCTGCGGCTCACAATATACTTTTGATGCTGACACAACCAATTATGGCTGGGCAAATGGAAGCTGGTCTGCTCCTAACGCAGTTATCACCTGGTCACCCTCAAGATATAATCCCGATGCAACAGCAAATATTTCTCCTGGTGCTTTCGGAGACTCTGCCCATGTTGAAATCGATTTCATATGGCGGATGTCCAGCGGTGGGTGTTCTGATCTGGATACAATAACCGTAGCTTTCTATAAAAACCCCACTGCAAATGCAGGTGATAATAATTCAGTCTGCGGACTGGAATACCCGCTCGAAGCATTCTACAGCCTGTCTGAAACTGCAAATTACACTCCCGACGGAAAATGGAACGCATTGGATGATAATCCCTCCACAGCAAACTTCAATAATAACGAAGATGCCGCAACAACAGTTAATGTCAACTCTCCCGGCATATATGGTTTTGTCTGGCGCGAAAACAATGACTACAGAAGCCAATGTAATGACAGGGATACGGTATGGATAGAATTTAAAGAAAAACCTGTCATTTCTGCAGGGGAAGACTTTGACGTCTGTGGAAAAACAGCCTGTCTCGAAGCTGTTAGTGCAGGTTTTGACGGAAGCTGGTCGTCATCGGAAGCCGGTACATCTTACGAAGACACCAACGACCCTACAACCTGCATTACCTATAATGCAGGATATGGAACCATTGAATATGTCTGGCAGGAAGCCAATGAGGAATGTACAAGCGTGGATACCGTTGAAGTTACTTTCTGGAGAAAACCAACCGCTGAACTCGCAATGGATATGGAAGATACCGCTGTATGCGGTAAAATATTTGACAACCTCAGGGCTGAAAATCCGGGCAGTGGCGTGGATGGTAACTGGATATCCAGCCCTTCCAACGGCGTGGAAT
>JBKGYK010000044.1:0-27410 GCA_046546095.1 Bacteroidales bacterium | reverse complement strand
GGTTTTCCACAAGGGGCGGAAATTTGGCTCCCACTAAGCCACAAAGGGCACAAAGAATTGTTGAAAAGAGAGTTCCCACAAAGACACAAAGAACACAAAGAATTGTTATGAAGGGATTTCCCACGGAGACACAAAGGGCACAAAGGGGTTTCCTTATTTTTTACGGAAGAAAATCCGGATGGGGACTCCCGTAAAGTTAAAGCGTTTGCGGAGAAAGTTTTCCAGGTAACGCTTGTATGGTTCCTTAATTCCTTCGGGGTGGTTGCAGAAAAACGCAAAGGACGGTACATGGCTGGGCAACTGAGTTACATATTTGATCCTAACGTAAGCGTTGCGATACACCGGTGGCTTGTTCGCTTCCAGTGCATCTTTGAGCATGTTGTTTAGTTTGTTGGTGGTGATGCGCTGCCGGCGGTTTTTGTACACTTCAATGGCTGAACTCAACACCTTATGGATGCGTTGTTTGGTCAGCACCGAGGCAAAGATCACAGGCACATCATCATGGGGAGCGATGCGCTCACGCACGGCTGCTTCGAAAGTTTTGTAGGTGCTGGTTTGTTTTTCCTCCACCAGGTCCCATTTGTTCACCACAATGACTACCCCTTTTCCTTTTCGCTGCGCCAGATTAAAAATATTAACGTCCTGAGCCTCAATGCCACGTGTGGCATCCAGCATGAGAATGCAGACATCGGAGCTTTCGAGAGATCTGATGGCACGCATGACGGAATAAAATTCAAGATCTTCTTTCACCCTGTCTTTACGTCGCAAGCCGGCGGTATCCGTCAGGACAAAATCAAATCCAAATTTGTTGTATGTTGTGTTTACTGAATCTCTTGTGGTTCCGGCAATATCGGTCACCAGGTTTCTGTCTTCTCCGACCAGGGTATTTATCAGGGATGATTTACCGGCATTGGGACGGCCAATAACAGCAAATCGTGGGATATCGGGATTGTCGTCCTGTTCCTTAAAATCTGCAGGCAGGTTTTCCACGATTGCATCGAGAAGTTCACCGGTACCGCTACCGTTGATTGAAGAAATGGCAATCGGATCACCCAGACCAAGGTTATAAAATTCATACACATCGTCATGACGCATGGTGTTGTCCACCTTGTTGACAGCAATGACCACCTTTTTATTGCTTTTTCGCAAAATATGGGCCATCTGATCATCCAGGTCGGTGATACCGGTTTCCACATCCAGTACAAAGATGAGCACATCGGCTTCATCAAGCGCAATCAACACCTGTTTTTTTATCTCTGTCTCAAACACATTTTCCGGGTTTTCAACATATCCACCCGTATCGATGACAGAAAAATCACGGCCATTCCATACACATTCACCATACAGGCGATCGCGCGTCACGCCACTTAAATCATCCACAATGGCAGTACGCTGTTCGGTCATTCGGTTAAACAGGGTGGATTTACCCACATTGGGCCTGCCGACAATGGCTACTATCGAATTTTTCATTTTCTTTTCCTTTTCAATATCAACTTATCCCTGGTATCCAAACTGACGCAACATGCGATCATCATTCCGCCAGTCTTTCTTTACTTTCACATACAGGCCCAGGTACACCTGCTTACCAAAAAACTCTTCAGCATCTGCACGGGACAGTTGCCCTACTTTTTTCAACGCAGCCCCTTTTCGGCCGATGAGTATCCCTTTCTGTGAATCTCTGGCAACAAATATCGTGGCTTCAATGCGAATGATTTTTTCATCTTCTTTAAAAGAATCGACAACAACCTCAACGGAATACGGAATTTCCTGCTTGTATTTGATCAGAATTTTCTCGCGGATGATTTCAGACACGATGAAACGCTCGGTTTTATCGGTAAGCTGATCTTTCGGGAAAAAAGCCGGATTTTCAGGCAGACGATCCAGGATTTCCGTCAAAAGACGCTCAAGGTTATGCTCTTTCAGGGCAGACATGGGTAGAATTTCCGCCCTGGGAAGAGTTTCTTTCCAGCGCTGCATCAGCTCAGTAACCTCCTCCTGATTGCTCAGATCAATCTTGTTTACAACAACGAGTACCGGTGTATCAGACTCCTTCAGACGCTCCACATACTGCTCGTTTTTCATGAATTTCTCCACCACATCGGTTACATAGACAATCACATCAGCATCCTCCATGGCCGTGCCCACAAAAGACATCATGTTTTCCTGCAGACGGTATGCCGGCTTAATGATTCCCGGGGTATCGGAGTACACAATCTGAAAATCCTCCCCGTTGACAATGCCCAGAATACGGTGCCGGGTTGTCTGCGACTTGGAAGTGATGATGGATATCTTCTCTCCCACCATTTTATTCATGATGGTCGATTTCCCCACGTTTGGGTTTCCGATGATGTTTACAAATCCTGAGCGATGTGCCATGCGCATAAATTTTTTGCAAAGGTACGAAAAATTGCTGGTTTGTAGATTGCTAAGTTGCTAAGTTGGTAAGTTGGTAAGTTGGTAAGTTGGTAAGTTGGTAGGTTGGTAGGTTGGTAAGTTGGTTGTAAATAGCAAAAAAAAAGTGCCAGTTTTTCGCAATCAAAAAGTACCACTATAATGGGAGTTGGGAAGGGAGTGTGAAACCGTTCATAAAAGGGGGTGTTCGGGAGTGTTGGGAGTGTTCAGAAAAAAGGAATTGCTCTGCAAAAGTAAATATTTATAGGTGTTTTTCATAACGCTCTCCAAAATGTTCGATGAGTTCACGCTGTACTGCAGTCCAGTTGAAGGCTTTTTTCTTCCAGCTCTTCTGATTGGACATCAAAGCCAAATAAAGTTGCTTTAACAAACCCTTGTCATTGCTCCAGGCTCCTTTTGATTTTGTTGTTTTTCGCATAATACGGTGCAAAGCTTCAACTGGATTTGTTGTATAAATCATGCGTCGTATGTTATGACTATAATCCATAAATGCTATTAACTCATCCCAGTTATTTTCCCATTTGGGGCGGATTTCCTTGTATTTTTTGTCCCATTTTTCGCCAAAAGCTTTCATTGCAACCTCTGCTTGATCCCGGTTTGCTGCAGTATAAACCTTTCTCAGGTCTGAACAAACCTTCTTAATATCCATATAGCTCACAAATCGGGTTGAGCTGCGTACCATATGTACAATACAGCGTTGAACTTGCGAGTGGGGATAAACCTCCTCTATAACGTCCTTAAAACCAGTCAGACCATCAATACAAAAGAAAAATACATCCGCAACACCTCGACGTTTTAAATCTTCCAAAATCAAACCCCATTGACGTGCTCCTTCTGATTGATTTAAATACAATCCCAGAATATCGCGTTGTCCATCTGCTGTAATGCCATAAACCGAATAGATTGCTTTGTTATTTATCTTGCCTTCTTCCCGAACACGGTAATGTACCGCATCCAGGTAAACTATTACATAACTGGACGATAGACTGCGCTGTTGCCAGGCAGCTATCTCTTCCCATACTCGGTCTGTTACACTGCTTATTACACCAGCGCTTACCTCTACACCATACAACTCCTTTAGTTGATAACGAACATCTTCAACAGACTGTCCTCGTGCGTATAAACTCAGAATGATATTGTCTAGACCATTGTCTAGACTGCGATCCCACTTGCCTAATAACATCGGATTATACGAACCTTCTCGATCCCGGGGTGTGTTAATATTGAGCTGCCCTGCTGCGCTTTTGACCTTCTTGCGAGTATAACCATTACGTCGGTTTGAGGTTTTACTCTCTTTGCTTTGCTCTATGTGTTCGTCTACCTCGCCTTCTAAGGCTGCATTAACAAAGGCTTGAAGCATATCTGTAAATATGCCGCCTTCTCCTAAAATGGGCTCACCTTTATACATCCGGTCCAATACTTTTTTTCTTTTCTCTGGATCTGGAATCAAATCTTCCAGACGTTCTTTTTTTTGTTTTTTATTCTTCATATGTCAAAGTTATTTATCAATTTACAATTCTCAAAATTTTAACTTTGACACACTTTTTTGAATTTTCCTATCAGAACGTATTGTTTTTATTCTATCTTTGAAGTCACACCAGTTTATTGAGTCATGAAACATGCATATTCTTTTTTAACAATCTTAGTAATTCTCCTTACTACAAACGCTGCTTATACTCAGTTTGCAGGTGGTAATGGAACCGAAACAGATCCATGGCAGATCACCACAGTTGAGCAACTTGATAGTGTACGAAATCACCTGGTCGATCATTTTATTTTGATGAATGATTTAGATTTTGATGGCACACCTTACAACAATATTATTGACAATGAAGAAGGCTGGATGCCTATCGGTAATTTAAGCCCAGGGTTTAAGGGTAGTTTTGACGGGCAAGGATACACAATAAGTAATTTATACATAAACAGACCTGATAATAACCATCCCTCTCTTTTCAAAATAATCAGCAATGCTGAGATTTCAAACCTGACTTTGCTTTCCTGCTCTATTGAGGGAGGGACATCTGCAGGTGGTATTTGTGGTTATAGTACAAACTCAACAATTAGAAATTGTGGTGTTTACGGACAGATTTCAGGGATCGATTTTGCAGGTGGGATAGCTGGCATAATTCAAAACTCTTCAATTCAGTCATGTTATACAGCCGGAACGGTAATAGCAAAGGGTACCGCAGGTGGTTTAGTAGGCTCCATAAACGAATATTCGGGTGCTATGTCACACATAGACAATTGCTATTCCAGTTGTAACGTTTTTGCAAAAGGGATGCTCTCCAGTATGACAACCGAATATCGGGCCGGAGGATTAGTTGGCAGTGCTAAAATGACAGAAATCAGTAGTTGCTATGTAGCTGGGAGTGTCTTTAGGGAAAATCAATATTATGACGTGTTACGAGGTGGCTTTATCCAGGAGGCATCAATTGAAACATCCATTTCAACCTCATGTTTTTGCAAGGATTTTTCAGGAACTGCCCCAGGTATTGGTTATGACACGGCAACTAACTATGTAGCCGGGCTAACATTTGATGAGATGTTTCAAAACTCATCCAACTCATTTTTTAACACATTCAGTGATACAGCATGGAACATTCCGAATGCTTATGGCTTACCAGATTTGCAGAACGTTTACGACCATCCCATTGTTCTAAACAAAGGGTACACTACAGCATCAGATGATGCATTATTTCTGGACACCCTCCACATTTTGAACATGGACAATACCGGCGATTATACCCTCATCCTCGAGAATCAACCTGACGGAATGGTGATTGTTGATGATTCTATCATTTCATGGACTCCGAACGAAGTGGGAATTTTCAACTATACAGTTACAATTATTGATGAATCAGGGCATGAGCTTTCTAAAGTATTTATTGTTGATGTTCTGCCATTTTCACAAGCCGGCACTGCTGAGGATCCTTACCAAATCACCAGCATAGAAGAATTGAACTATGTCCGTTATCGGCAAAACAAACATTACCTATTGATGAATGACCTGGATTTTTCGGGCTCAGCATACGACAGCATAAACAGTAGTGAAGGTTGGTTGCCTATTGGAGAGTATTACGAGAATTTTAGTGGACAATTTGACGGGCAGGGACATACCATCAGCAATCTTTACATAAACAGACCTGACCTTACTTATGTTGGTTTGTTCGGATACACACAAGATGCAGAAATCTTGAATTTAAACTTACTCTCTTGCTCCATAACTGGAGGCAAAAACGTAGGATTTATTGGATATGCTAAAAATACAAACATCAGAAACAGTAGCATATATGGTCAACTTAAAGGCATTTGGACGGCTGGAGGTATTGCTGGCGAGATGCTTAATGGCTCTGTTCGTTCTTGTTATTCATCAGGGACGGTTATTGCAGGTTTCACAAGCGGTGGTTTATTAGGAATATCTGACGCATATTATGATCAAACCTTACAGATTGAGAACTGCTATTCAACTTGCAATGTTTTTATAAGAGACACTTCCACAAGTTACCATAGAAACCTTGGCACGGGAGGCTTAATTGGAACTGCCCAAGGAACAGCAATTCAAAATTGCTATGTTGCCGGTGGTGTCTCCGGACAAAGCTATAATTATGGCATAGCATCAGCCGGCTTTATTAGCGAAACAAAAGAAAATGTATCCATTGTATCATCATGCTTTTGCAAAGACTTTTGTGGTTTAGCACCCGGTATTTGTCATAATGAGGAGGATATTAATGTCAGCGGATTATCATATAATGACATGATGCAAAATGCATATTTCTCCTTTTTCAATTCATTCAATGATACGGTTTGGAATATCCCGAATAATTATGGTCTGCCGGATTTACAAAACATGTACGACCATCCTGTTGTACTAAATCAAGGCCGTGCGCATGCAAACATCAACACTCTTTTTCAGGATACATTACAGTTCCTTAATATGGATAATACAGGCAGCTACTCCATAATCATTCAGGATTACCCTGAGGGTATGGAACTTGTCAATGATTCAATCATAACCTGGACACCAAACAGCACCGGAATTTTCGAATATACTGTCACAATCATTGATGAATCGGGGAATGAACTATCCAAAATGTTCACCATTGACATTGTCCCTTTTTCACAAACCGGCACCATTGACGACCCATACCAGATTACGACAGTTGAAGAATTGGATTTCATGAGGTACCGGCTTAACAAGCATTTCATATTGATGAATGATTTGGATTTTAATGGAACAGCTTACGATAGCATTAACAGCGATGTTGGATGGAGGCCAATCGGTCAATATTATGGAAATAAATTTCAGGGAAGCTTTGATGGTAATGGCCATACAATAAAAAATATGTACATCAACAGAGTTCAAAACACAGGTTTTGATGTTGCTCTGTTTGGAAGAACCAATGGTGCTGAAATAAAAAATCTTAGCGTATTAGATTTTTGGGTTGATGGAGGACATTCCGAAGCTGGCTTAATTGGTAGAGCAAGCGAAACAATCATTGATTCATGTAGCGTATCAGGGATAATCCCCAACGCATTTTGGAGTACCGGATTATTGGTAGGATATATGAATAACAACTCATCTGTCAGCAACTCATCCGTTCAGGGACAGATACATTCCAACAACGACACATGCGGAGGTATGATTGGTTATTTAAGTACTTCTGAAATATCTGATTGTAGTTCTCGTATTACCATAACCGGTGCCGGGAATTTTATTGGAGGCTTGTTGGGAATCTGCAGAGGCTCCGACGTAGAAAACTGCAATGCTCATGTTGACATATCTGCCACAGGAGATAATTTTGGCGGTCTGACTGGATATCTTTCATTAAATTCTACAGTTGTCAGGTCATCTGCTGCCGGTTTCATCTCAGGAAATGGAAACCCCGTAGGTGGATTGGTTGGACGAAATGAATCCTCAAGCATATCCAACTGTCTTGCTTCTACAAGTTTGGCAGGCAATATTTGGATGGCAGGTGGCTTCATTGGATATAATGACGGAACCATTACAGATTGCTATTCCACAGGTAATATATATGATGGCTCATCCTATTGCGGTGGTTTTAATGGCATGAACCTTGGGCCAATAAATAACTGCTACAGTACCGGTAGCTTGGGTCCTGTAGCTTGCGGAGGCTTTTGTGGGGGCACAACAAGTAATATTGAGAACTGCCATTATGTAATTGAATCATCTGAACAAGACTCATTTAGTGGCCTAAACATTGAACCTGTATTTGAAGGTGACAGCATAGCTCAAATGAAACTACAAAGCACCTTTGTTAACTGGGACTTCACTGATACCTGGACAATTGAAGAAGGGAGCAGCTTTCCGCGGCTACAAAGTATTCCCAACCCACCCATCATACTGAACAGTTTCAAAACGACTTCTATTAATGAACTATTTAGCGATACCATACAGGTTATCCCGATGGATTCCGAAATACAATCATTATCAGGGATGTCAAATCCGGAAGGACTGCTCATTCAAGATACCTTAATCTCATGGACACCAGACTCGGCTGCTGTTTACAACATTGACATTCTGGCTTTTGATATCAATGGTGATTCCACTCGCTATACCGAGCAACTGGAAGTATTTCCTTTCTCCGGTAACGGGAGCATCAATGACCCTTTCCAAATATGGTCAATTAACCATCTCGACAGCATCAGGCACAGAGCTGATAAGCATTTCGTATTAATGGCAGATCTTGATTTTGAAGGTAGCCCCTTTGACAGCATTAACAACCCTGAAGGTTGGCTGCCCATCAATGATTTTACCGGCACGTTTAATGGAAAAGGGCACACCATAAATAACTTATACATAAACAGAGAGTATTTTATCCATGTTGGCTTATTTGGCAATTGCACCAATGCCCGGATTGACAGCCTGAATATACTAAATTGCAACATCATTGGCCATACCTATGCCGGCGGCATGACAGGAGAAGCCAATAATACAGAAATAACAAAATGCATGGCAACCGGTATAATTAGCTCAGAAGGAGATACTGGTGGACTGGTTGGATATTGTCATGATACAACCTCAGTAAGCAGGTGCTATGTTTCTGCCTATATAACATCCATTGGAGAACATGCCGGAGGTATTGTTGGGCGAAGCGTTAAATCATCCATCAGTAATTCATATGTAACAGGGATCATCAATGGGAATGGGACTTACTCTGGTGGCCTCGCAGGCTTTACTCTTTACGATACCATTACTAATTGCTATGCCACAGCAAGAGTCAGCGGAAATGGACCTTCAGGAGGGTTATTTGGCCGTCTTTGGGGAACCTCTGCACACAATCTGTATTTTAACCCTACTTATACAAACCAGGCTGATGGTATAGGTCTTTGCGAAACTACCATAACAAATCCTACGGGGCTTTCCGTTACACAAATGAAGGAACAAAGCAGTTTCCCAAACTGGGATTTTGAAAACACATGGGAAATTACAAACGGTACATCCTTTCCACGCCTTCAGGCACTCCATAATTTACCTGTGGTTTTAATGCTGCCAAAACAATTTGTATCTGGCAGCCAATTCAACGATACAGTCAGTTTGATTCCAATGGATGAAGAAATTCAATCTGCCAATTTAACAGAATACCCGGATGGAATGCAGTTTCAGGAACCTGTTATAAGCTGGACAACTGACTCTGTTGGGTTTTTCTTCTTCAATTTCAGAGTAACAGACAACCTGGGAAATTATATAAATTATCCCGACAGCATTATGGTTATTCCATATAACGGCATGGGTACTGAGGTCAATCCATACAAAATTACTTCCATAAATGAGCTCAATTACATCAGGCACCTCCCGGACAGACATTACATATTAATGAACGACCTGGACTTTAACGAAACAGCTTATTGCAATAACAGCTCAACAAACGGCTGGACACCAATAGGCACTCCAAACAACAGTTTTACAGGTAGTTTTAATGGAAATGGCCACACTATCAATAATCTCTTTATTCATCGACCAGACGAAAACAGAGTCGGATTGTTTGGCTATGTACAAGAAGGAGATATCAGCAATTTAAACCTGCTTAATTGTGATATCACTGGAGGTGATTACACTGGAGCCCTTGCAGGCATAGTCACCATATATTCTACCGTTGACAGTTGTTTTGTCAATGGACATATCAGTGGTTTTGATTATACAGGCGGATTTATCGGATATGTCACTGAAAACTCTAACGTATCTTTTTCAAGTGCAAGCATTAACACTTCCGGCCACAATCATACTGGTGGTCTCATTGGCTCTTGCGACCATAACTCTTTAATTTACAAATGCCATGCAGGAGATAGCGTACAGGCATCCGGTGATTATGTCGGAATGCTGGCAGGCAGTTTGAGATCATCTATAGATAAATGCTATTCTTTTGGTACAGTTTCAGGAGACCTTGCAGTTGGAGGCCTGGTTGGGGCATTAAATTACGGACACAACGTGAGAAAATGTTATTCAACCTGTAATATTTCAGAATCAAGATGCGGAGGAGGTCTGGCTGGTTATGTTAATGATGGAGAAATCAGAAATTCATATGCAACAGGAACCATATCCTCAGACAGTATACCTAGTGGTTTTGTTGGGTATAGTTCAGCATCAGATATCGATAGCTGTTACTCAACCAGTGCACTACACGGCCCACAATACTACAATCCTGATCCAATGATTGGCAACCATCCTTTGGGGATAAATTGCTCTAATTTATATTTTCTCGAAACACCTTTAAAATATATGCATTTCAACCCTGCGAACACAGATCCCAATATTTATACTTCACTCTTACCAAATGAAATGACACATGCATTAAGCTTTCCTGAATTTGATTTTTCTCAGACCTGGGATATAGTTGAAGGCTCATCTTTTCCTAAACATCAAGATGTTTACAACACACCCATTGTTTACCTTGATTTTAAACTCCATCATCAAGGGGAAAGCTTTCAGGATACACTCCAGGTAATTCCAATGGATGCTGACATTCAATCTGTTACTTTATTAAATGCCCCGAATGGAATGACTCTTGTAAATTCTGTTTTGTCATGGTCTCCAGATTCTGTTGGCCTTTTCGATTTCTCTGTAAAAGCCGAAGACGTCAACGGAGAATACACAATTTATTCAAATCAAATAGTTGTAGCTCCCCCCGGAGGGGATGGTTCTGATTCACTCCCCTTCCTCATAAATACGATTGAAGATTTGGACTTTGCAAGACACCTGCCTGACAGGAATTACAAACTCATGACGAATCTTAATTTTGAAAATGCTGTAAATTCTGAGCTTTCGGAAAACTGGAAACCTCTGGGTACAGAAGCTTTCTTTTCCGGAAGATTTGATGGAAACGGTTACAGCATTAAAAATCTGACAATTACCGACAGATCAAAAGCTGGATTATTTGGCTACACACGAGGAGCTGAAATTCATGATATTGAACTGCTTAATTCTACGATTAGTGGGACTTACATGAATATGGCTGGAGGACTCATTGGCATGGGAATAGAAACGATGATAAATAATTGTATGGTTAGCGGTACTATTGACGGTGAATATTATATTGGTGGATTGGCTGGGCATCTTATGAACTCAAATGTTAGTAATTGTTTTACTACAGGAAACATTAAAGGCCATAATAGCATTGGTGGATTTATTGGGTACTCTCTCAATACTAATGTCAACAATAGTTACTCTACAAGCAACGTAGAGCCTACCAGTACTATGAAGGTTGGAGGTTTTATCGGTGAAGGCTCCGGGAGCATTACCAATTGTTACGCTGCAGGACAAAATTCCACACTCAACATTAATGATGGATTTATTGGCGATTTCGATCCCACATCAAGCGTAACCAGTTGCTATTTTGACAGCCTGCTCACTAATAACGTTAACTCCTTTGTGTATGACATTTCAGACCCTCTACCAACACCACTTATGCAACAACAGGCAAGCTTTATTGGCTGGGATTTCACCAACACATGGGAAATAATTGAAAACTCGACCTACCCTTCTCTGCAAGCACTTGATGATGCACCCTTTGCATTCAACGATACCATCGAACCGGGCACTTCAGGTTCTTTCCTGAGCAACGATTTTGATGTTGAAACCTTGCAAAATAATCTCGTTTATTCATTTGAAGAAGAAAGCAACTATTCAGTGGTTGACGGAGTAATTACGATTCCTTCTCAAGCAGCAAAATCTTCACTGGATGAGTTAATAACATATCGGATCGGCGAAATCAGAACCAATGACACACTGTGGGGAACTTTTGCAAATATTGTAATTAAAAGGAATTCACTACCTGTTATTCAGCCAAACCAAAGCTTCAGTGTGGATGAACACTCTCCAAACGGAACGGGCATAGGTACGATTCTTGCTTCAGATGCTGATGCCGATTCCCTTAATAATTGGACAATTATTTTCAGTAGCACTGATGGAGCATTTGTGATAAATGATTCGACAGGTGAACTGATTGTAGCTGACAGCACCTTAATCGATTACGAAACAAACACGGACTATCACATCTACGTTTCAGTGGGTGATGGATATTCAACCTCTGAAGTAGCATTGGTTATTATCCACCTTAATAACATCAATGACAATCCACCCATTGTATTACCAAATCAGGAATTTTCGATATGCGAGAATACTGAAAGCATCCAAAGTCTTGGATTCGTGCAAGCCAGTGATCCCGATGGCACAACACAATTTAATGACTGGACAATTGTCTCTGGTAATGATCAGGGGTATTTCACTCTCAATGATACCACCGGTGAGCTACAGATAGTGGATGTTTCCGGACTGGACTATGAATCAGTATCTCAATACGAGCTGATACTAACGGTTAATGATAGTCTGTTCACCTCTGATCCACAAAACATCACCATCAACGTAACTGATTATAACGATCATGCACCTCAAATACCAGCAGGGCAAAACTTTTCAGTTTCCGAAAACGTCCCTGACAACCACAGCATCGGGATGGTTCAGGCAACTGATGAAGATGTAAGCAGTGTATTATCTGACTATACAATCCTATCCGGAAACGAAGATGATATTTTTAATATGGATAGCAACACAGGTGAAATAAGTGTGCTTGATAATTCAGGTCTTGACGCAGAAAACAACACACTATACGAACTGGCTATTACTGTTAGCGACGGAGAATTTATTTCCGAACAGCAAACCATAAGTATTGAAATCTTAGACTATAATGAATATGCACCGATTATTATCCCCTCTCAGGTAATGTCTGTTAATGAAGATGCAAACAATAACACCATCATTGATACACTTGAAGCAGAGGATGCAGATATATCAGCTACGCTCACTGATTTCACAATTGTTTCCGGAAACAATGATGCCATATTTAACCTGGACAGCATAACCGGAGCATTGAGTGTTGCTGACAATACAAACCTCGACTATGAAGAAACCCCATCTTACGAATTAATCGTTACGGTTAGCGATGGATTTCACACTTCTGCCCCGGATACCCTGACAATTGAGCTCATTGACATTAACGACAACTCACCTGTAATCTACCCTTTTCAAACCTTCTCAGTTAATGACACCATTGCTAATGAAAGTATTATTGGAACTGTAGAAGCTTACGATGCAGACACCAATACTGTATTTACAGACTGGAGCATCGTATCAGGGAACATCAACAATATTTTCGCCATAGATTCAATCAATGGGGAAATTATCGTAGTAAATAACACCAACCTTGATTATGATCTCCAGAGTGAATTCATATTAAGCTTGCGCGTGAGTGATGGGCTAAATATTTCCGTACCTGAAAATGTTACGGTTACGGTAAATGATTGCTCAGGATTATCACATGGAAATTCAAATCAATTCATCGTATATCCGAACCCCGTTTCTGAGAAGATTTATCTTGACAAAATCGGTTTAGGTATTTCCCGATTTGTTTTGCAGGACCTTACAGGTAGAATTCTGATATCTGAGCATTATAACGGCTCAGGCTATATTGACGTCAGCTCACTACCAACCGGATATGTCATACTGACACTCTACTTTACCAATGGAAAATACGATATTTATCATCTGATTAAAAAGTGAGTTTATCGCTAAACACCAAAAGGTAAAGCAATACTAAGTTAAGAATCACACAAAACAGTGATGCCAGACAGTACAGGCTTTCACCTAATACAACACTTTGGGCGCTTCAACCCTCTCCCTGCCAGCCAGTGTAAAATTTTATATAATAGGCAGGCTGGCGGCTTTTACACACCGTACGGGTGGCTGGCAGGCAGGCGCCTCCGCGGGAGCGCGGAAACGGGAAGAAAAAGAAACATCAGACTCAAAAAGAGTATAGGGAATCATTCAATATCGTATTATTCATTAAGCACCTCATCCTCCTCCATATCAAGCACCATGGAACATATTTCTGTATCAAACCAATCTGCAAACATCTTGTAGGTTCTGTTTTGAGGCCAGAACTCCTCATCAGTACACCAATCATTCAACTCATTGGTAAAAATATCGTCAAAATCAAAGCTGAGCACTTCCCGTATCTCCTCAGTGCTGTTCATTTCATGAATAAGATAAATGTTGTTTTCCGATTTATCCTTCATTTCCTCATAATCCGGGAATATCGTTTTTAACCAGGCAAAAAATGGCTTTTTGGGTCGTACAACGATTGCATTCCGGTTGATTGGCTCAAAAAAAATACGTCAGTGGTTCCATAAGTCCGTGTTTATCGTTTTAACCATTAGCTTGCTATTTTAGGCGTGTCAAAAAGTTCTGCCAGTTGGTCTTTCTCAAAAGCCATTGCTTTCATCACATTTAATCATAGTGAAACCGACACTTTGCAATCAATATCTCATCATCTTTTACTGCATAAATCAACCGGTGCTCCTTGTCAATTCTTCGCGACCAGAATCCTTTATATTTGTGCTTCAACGGCTCAGGCTTTCCTAAACCAGTAAACGGTGTGCGTGATATCTCCTTTAACATTGCATTGATACGCTTGACATATTTTTTGTTGCTTTTTTGCCAGTACAAATAATCCTCCCATGATTCATCAACAAACACATATTTCATGATTCAATCAGGTCTTTTGAAAAAGATGAACCATTTTTCAGCTTTTCAATGGCCGAATCGAGCCGGGCTTCATTCATTTTTGAAGATATTTCATGCTGAGTTGCTGTAAGAGAATTATATTCTTCTAATGAGATAATTACCACACCTGACCCTTTACCACGATTAATGATTAATGTCTCAAAGTTCTTGGTAACAGAATCGAGATATTTTTTGATATTTTTTCTAAAATCTGATATGCTTGTAATCAACATAATTACATTTTTTAGTACGCTTTTATGTACAAATATAAGTACTTTTTTGAAAATTTCCAAATTTCTCTTAAGCTATTCAGGCTAATTCATAACAAATCTTGTAACACGAGACAGAGCAATATCACATAAAATCGCCTAAATCAGCAACAAGACGAAAAAAACCAAAAAAATGATAATCATAACCACCACCGCGATTTTACTGGCATTTACTGACCTCGGCGTGATAAATAAAATCACAGCATCACTCAACAAAACCACGCGAATACCTCACCTTCTAAAAGAGAATATATTGAAGCATTTCAGCTAAATTGCTTCAACGTACTTAAGGTATTTAGCTGAATTGCTTGAATAAATTAAGGTGATGGGAATTATCAGAATCCGTGCATCAAAACATCACAGCTTGTCACCAGGCGGCCTATTTTATTCTTTGAGACGCAAGGCCGTGTGTCTCTGCAATAATAACATACGGACAAACACTACTTACATCAGCTCCCCGCCGGCATCACCGCTACCCGGGCCAAGCTTTATGTGCTGATTGGCGGCAGCAATCATCTCAGGCCGGTGCTCAATGTACAGCAGGCTGTGTCCGTTTTCTGCCAGACGATGCAACAGGCTAAGCAAACGCAGCGCATCCTCATGATGCAACCCACGGGATGGTTCATCAAAAAGGTACAAACGTTTTCCGCTTTTGGAATTCAGCAGATCGGTGAGCAAACGCACACGCCGGGCTTCACCCGATGACAGAGCCGGAGCTGCATGCCCCAGTTTCAGATGCGAGAGGCCAAGTTCTGCCATCAGTGCAAAGGCATTCTGCAGGCTTTTGTGCCCCACAAAAAACCCGGCAGCTTCTGAAACGGTCATATCCAGCACACCGGCAATGGTTTTTCCCTGAAACGTGACATCCAGCACTTCAGGACGGTATCGCGCTCCCTGACAGGCTTCGCAGGGGAGTTCCACATCGCTCATAAAATCCATGGAAATGCGCTGCACACCACTCCCACCACACACGGGACATTTGCCGTCTTTGTGAATGTATGAAAAAGCTGTTTTTTTCAGCCCGGCGGCTTTGGCGGCATCGGTTTTGGCAAACACATCGCGGATTTTGTCCAGCAAACCCGTCATACTGACCAGGGTACTGAGTCGGTTTGTGCTGCTGCCACCCGCATCCACATACACAATGCTGTCAAATTGATCTGTACCGTATATGGCATCACAATTCACGGGTCGGCCGGCCTGCACGCTGGCATAAAATACATCCCTGAGCAGAGAAGATTTCCCGCTTCCGGATACCCCGGAAATGGCGATCAGTCCGCCGGATGCAAAATCCACATCAATGCGTTTCAGGTTGTTGGCTCGGGCCGATTTCACGCCAAAGGAAGCCGGCATTAACTGGTGATATTCCGGTTCCGGCAGGTGTTTTTCCGCCAGAAAACGCCCGGTCGGGGTATTCTCTCCGCGGATGTCCTCTGCCCTGCCCCGGGCAACAATCTCACCGCCCTGTTCGCCACTGCCGGGTCCCAGCTCAATGATGTGATCGGCGGCTTCCATCACCTGACGGTTGTGTTCGGTAAGCAACAAGGTGTTTCCACGCTTGACAGCACGTTTCAACACCTTCAGCAGCGCCGGAATGTCAGCTTCATGCAGTGCCTGCGATGGTTCATCCAGCACGTAGCACATACCATAAAGCGGAGAAGCAAAACTACCAGCAAGGCGCACGCGCTGCATTTCTCCTCCCGACAAACTGCCGGAACCACGGTTCATGCTAAGATAACCTGTACCCAGCTCCTGCATCACCTGCATCAAATCCCGCACACGGGGATAAATTTCTTCCAGAATGGCTTTTTCACCCTTCGGCAGGTCTGAACGGAGGGCTTTTTCAAAAAATCCGGGTGCTTTTTCTGCAGTCATATCTGACAAATCTGCAATGGAGGCATCCAAAAGTTTCATCTGTAGCAATTCATTCCTCAGACGGGCACCGCCACAAGTTGAACACGGCACTTCATGCAAAAGGGCACGCAGTTTTGCGCTGGTTTTGTTTTTATGTTTACGACGGTATTCATCTTCGATATACCAGGCAAAGCCGGGCCATGTTTCTGTCAGATGCTGAACACCGCTGCGGGTTTTGGTTTTAAAATGCCAGTCCAGTTCGTACTCACTCTCCCCGCTACCATAAAGCACGAGCTTACAGGCTTTATCGCTGAGCTCCTGCCATGGCTTATCCAAATCGAGCCCGGCTTCAGCGGCAGCAGCTTTCATCACAGCCACAAACTGACCGTCGGGATTGCCAAAATAACGGCCGGCAGCGCTGCATTTCATGGCTCCCGCCGTCACCGGCAATTCGGGATGAGAGATCAGAGCCCGGGGATTGACTTTCAGCTCCACGCCCAGTCCATCACAGGCCGGGCAGGCTCCCAACTGGTGATTGAATGAAAAATGGCGGGCAGTATATTCACATCCCCGAAGCTGAGCTATGCGGGAATACAGCAAACGGTAATAATCGTACAAACCGGTAAGTGTGCCTACGGTGGAACGCAATGATGCCATGCTGTTGCGGGCACCCAGAGCCCTTACCGGTGGCAGACCTTCCATGGCATCCATTTGAGCAGTGGCTGCCTGCTGCAAAAATGAGCGGGCATACGCCGACATACCTTCAGTAAACCGGGAGGTGGCTTCGGCAGCAAGGCTGTCCATGGCCAGGGATGACTTTCCGCTGCCGGAAATGCCGGTGAGCACCGTAAGTTTACCTTTCGGAATGTCCACATCAATGTTTTTCAGGTTGTGGGTGTGCACCTTTTTCAGGGAAATGTTTTTTCCTACTGTTACAGGTCTTGCTGTTGCCTGCATTTCAAAACCGCTTGTCAGGCTTTTGTACGACAAGCTTTCCGGGTGCCGTTTCAGTGCGGAAGGATGTCCCTGAAAAATCAGCCGTCCTCCTTCTTTTCCCCGGCCGGGACCAAGCTCGATGAGGTGGTCGGCAGCACGCAAAAAATCGGCAGATTGTGCCAGACAAATCACCGTGTGCCCGGCGTTTGCAATGGAACGCAGGGCTTGCAGCAATTGCCGGATATCGGCGGAATGCAGGCCGTTGCCGGGCTGATTGAGCACGTACAGGTTTTCACCTTTGCTTTTTGCCCTCAGGTGAGATGCCAGTTTAATGCGTTGTGCTTCTCCTCCTGAAAGTGTGGTAGACGGCTGCCCCAGACTCAGGTAGCCAAGACCTACCGACAAAAGGCTGTTCAGGTAAGGCATAATTTTCTTGTTTCCGCTGAAAAATTCCGAAGCTTCCTGCACACTCATGTCATACACTTCGGCCATGTTTTTTCCTTTGAAGGTAATATCAAGCACCCCCGACTTAAAGCGTTTTCCGCCACATTCGGGACAGATTACATCCACATTGCCCAGAAAGTGCATGCCCACTTGTATGCGACCGGCACCCTGACAGGTTTCACAGCGCCCGCCTTTGGTGTTGAAGGAAAAGGCCGATTTTTTCAGTCCGGCCGCTTTGGCTAGATCCTGACGGGCAAAAATATCTCTCAACGCATCGGATAAACCGGTGTAAGTAGCCGGATTGCTGCGCGGACTGCGCCCAATGGGTTTTCGCGACACCTGAATCAGACGGGTAAAACTTTCCGCTCCCTGCAATCGCTCAGGCTTTTCACCGCCAAGCTGTTTTTCAAGCAGGGGAATCAGCTCAGCATGCACAAGACTGTTTTTCCCTGAACCGGATAATCCGGTCAGCACATTGAGAGCGCCTTTCCGAAAGGAAACATCGATGCTTTTCAGGTTGTTGGCCTGCGCTTTTTTCAGGTAAAAATGGCTTTTGTTCTCATTTTGATCTTTCTCCGGAAAACCGGGATTATCATTCAGTGCTTTCCAGGTAGCTGACCGGATTTTCATGCGGTCATCCCTCAAAAAACTCTGAAGGCTGCCGCTGAACAGCAATTCTCCGCCATCACGCCCGGCAGCAGGCCCCACATCAATGATGTAATCGGCCTGACGAATGGCTGCCTGTTCGTGTTCGGGCAGCAAAACGGTATTTCCCTGATTCACCAGTCTACGGAGCAGGCTCATGAGATACACGTGATCGGCAGGGTGCAGTCCCACGAAAGCTTCATCAAACACATACAGCACATCGCTCATGCTTGACATCACCTGATTCACCAGGCGTATGCGGCGGGTTTCGCCCAGAGAAAGGCTTCCGCTGGAGCGGCTCAGATTCAGATGCCCCATGCCCAGTTTGTCCATCATGCCAATCTGCTTTTGTATTTTTTCAATCACCGGCATTGCTACGGCCTCCTCACGCTCCGTCCAGCTTTGTTCCGATAACCAGTTGGCAAGCTCGCTGATTTCCATATCGCTGAGCTGATCGATGGATTTTCCTTTAAGCTGAACGCTCAGGGCTTCGGGACGAAGACGTTTGGCATGACAAACACTGCATGGCACCGATTCGGCATATTTCAGGATGTTCGGATTTCTGTCGCGACGCAAAATGTCGGTCATGATGTTGATGATGCCTTTGTAATAATCTTCCTCACGCGGTTTTATGGCAATTCCCGACCATTTCATGCGGGATTCAAGGCTGTGTTTGCCGATGGGCACTTTACGTCTGTTGCTGCCGTAAAGCACCACCCGCTGTTGCTCATCAGAGAGCTCATTCCAGGGAATGTCAACCTTAAAGCCGTGCGCTTCGCACACCAGGTTAAGCGATTCCATGGTAAGCTGGGAATACATGATGTAACCTGTGGGCAGGGTTGGTGCCAGCACACCTTCGCGCAGGCTTCTGGCAGAATTAGTAATGAGTTTGTCAAGGGAAATGCGTTCTTCCAGACCAAGACCTTTGCAATGCGGACAGGCACCTGTGACGGTGTTGAAAGAAAACAACGAGCGGGAAAGCTTCACACCATCAGGTGCATTGCCAAGGCGGGCATACAGCAGCCTCAACTGATCGTACAATCCGGACATGGTTCCCATTGTAGAGCGGGCGCCACCACCCACGGCTTTTTGCGAGAGGGCAATCACTGCCGGCAGATTGGTAATATGGTCCACATCGGGGTGACGGAGTTTGCCGCTGAATTTGCGTGAAAAAGCAGGCAGGGATTCCAGGTAACGGCGCCGGCTTTCGTTGACCAGCACATCAAAGGCCAGGGATGACTTTCCCGAGCCAGACACACCGGTTACCACAACCAGTTTATTGAGCGGGATATCCACCGAGAGGGATTTGAGGTTGTTTTCCCGTGCGCCGCGGATTTGTATGGCGATTTCCGGATTTTGCATAGGCAAAGTTAAGAATATTGCAACTTTACGAAAGTTCCGAACATTCGTGAAGTTGTAAACCGTAAGCAGGTGAATTTTATCATCGTGAAAAATCACTGGCTGATTATTGGTGGTTGGAATTTCACCGCGCCCTGGCGGAGGCGCCTGCCGGCCGGTCAGGCAGGGATACCCCGTGCTGATGTATGCTGTGCAATGAGCTGATGCAGCATAGCCGCCGGAGACAGGCTCATAGCTGCATCATGCGAATGCCGGCATGCAACAGTGCGTGTAGAAGCCGCCAGCCTGCCTGTTTTATAAAATATTACACTGGCTGGCAGGGAGACAGTAAAGGCGCCCTACTAGCTAAAGCTCCAATAAACATATTCCAAATATCAAAGAAGTTCCGGTACCAAACAGACAAACACCAAAAAACCGCCTTCGGGGAGAAGACGGCTTCACAGGTTATTACATTGCTATAGAGGGGATTGTCAGGAGTGTCTACTTTTCATTTTCAGCATTGAAAAATCCAAATATTTTGGCTTTGTTGCACTCGTTGACTGTCATCAGAAATTCACCGTTTTTGTACACAAAATAACGATAGTATTTACCGACCGGCTGACAACTCGGGATTTTTTTTACCATATCGGCTTCGGTGCGGTATACCGTGTACTCATCATTTTGAATAATCGGCAACATAGGTACAAAGGAATCCACGCCGTATGGCAGTATCTGCAATTCTATTTGTGCTTTGGTATTTGACTTTTTATACTCTGTGGCTGTTGCGGAAACTGTTCCGAAAAAACTGATCACTAAAATTAATGCTATTAAATTTTTCATGGTTCTGATTTTTTAGGTTTCAATACTATTTCTGTTACAAATGTACGATCTCAAACAGGCTTCATATGTTAAGGGTTTACGAATCTTTGCTAAGCTTATGTTAAACCTGATTGTCAAGTGTTAAGGATGTTATAATATTATGATTCATGGCATATTTTTGCCCCCCTGACTGTAGCTCCGACGGCAATTGCTCCTGTAATAATAACCAGGTTTTTCACGATGTACTGTCCTTCAAGTGTTAATCCGTAAGGAACAGTAGTAAACACTTCTCCCGGATACAAAAACAAGGGTATGATTGTACCGGTCATCTGAACAAATAACAGCAATAAAGCTTCGCGCAGGAACAAGTTAAGAATCAGCAACAAGCCAATGAGGCTTTCCAGGGCAGCCAGGCCATAAATGATAAGTTGCTCGCTAAAAACACCGAGCGTAATGGTATCTATGGTTTTGATTGCCAGGTTTTCTGCCGGGCTCAAACCGGGAAAAAATTTCAGGAAACCAAACCAGAAAAAGATGATACCTATGCTGATGCGGATAAGGGAGATGGCATTGTTTGCCATCCAGGTGGTTACTTTTTTATCCACTTTGTGGAAAAGCGAACCGCGGAATATTTTTGTTAATGTGTTCATCATTACCTCCTTCTTTTGTTAATCGATTAACAGCAAAAGAGGCAAGTTGTTCAGACATATGTCTGTTTTTTCACCAAATTAATCATAGGATTTTTGGGCACATGGTTTCGACAAGAGGCGTTGGCAAAGTCGCTCCTACGGTTTACTTTGTAAAGGTTTTCACGAATCAGAAAGCAATAAAAGCCAGCATGCCGATAATGATTGCGAGAATGTAAATACCAATGACAACAATGGTCATGATGCCCAGGAATCGGAAACTTTTTTTCAGATAATGCAAGGCGGATTCCAGGAGGGTATCATCGGCAGCGGCCAAAGCATCGCGTGTTTGTTCTGAAAATCGAAACAGGTAGAGAGAAGGATAAACATACAAAACAGCGAGCACAAGGTACAGTACGGAAATCAATGGAGAACCCCACATGCCAATACCCGGAGCGGAAAATGCCATTACAATGGCTGCTACCACCATCAAGCCGGCTCCGACAAACCCGAGTATGGCAAAGAATTTCGTCCATTTGCGCGTTTCATCCAGGTTTTCCAGGGCTAAGCGGGTTAAGTTCATGCTTTCAGGCACGTTTGCAGTTTGTTCATTCTGTTGCGCTGTGTCTGATTGCGGCATTGAGTTTCCGGCTTCCGTGTTTGTTTTGTTGAGAGAATCGTTTTCCTGCATACTGATTAAGTTTTATGGTTGAGAATTTAAAACTAATCATTTTTAGCAATAAAAACAGTAATTCTCTGTTGAAATTGATGTGATTTTGTATTAAATCGTGATCATTCAGAGACTTTCGGTATAATAATCCGAAACTGAATCGCCCAGACCCTTACCAATTCAACTTGTCCATATCTTCACATTCAGGTTCAGATCATGCACCACATCTGCCATCATATCCACCGGAGCCAGTTGTTCACGCAACAGTTCTAATGAATTGAGTTTAGGCTTGCTTTTGGGGAACAAAACCTGCAGAAACCCGGGATTTTCAATATCACAGACAGGGACCTGAGTTCTCTCAAGAAAGGGCTTGTCTGTAATGATCTTTATATAGAATCTGTTACCAGTAAAGGACAGGAACAAGGGACTGCCTGTAGTAAGCTGGTATTTCATAATGCGGGCCATCATTGATGGGGTTAAAATGTAACGGGCTTCCACCTGATTGGCAGAATACACTTTAAATGCCTTTTTAAAAGCATGGCTTTCCAGCCGAACCCTTTCCATGTCCTCCATCTTTCGGACGAATGCGGAAAGGCTAAAACCAGATGCAAAGCGCTGAAAACTTTTCAAAAATGAGTCACGTGGCATCAGGATGGTTTTTGATGTAAAATCTTTATGAAAACTCAGGGTCATAAACAACTGAGATGCTTTACTGGTTAATCTTGATCTGTACTCACAAGACTGGATTTTCACACCATCTAAAGTGAATTCCAGGTAATCCTCACCATATCTCATATCATCATCAGAATTAAACAACAGGCTTTTCTCGACTACCTGCTTCGACAATCGCTGCCGTGGTATATACCGGACATCCTGAAACAATGCTCTCAGAGCCGGCAACAAAACATGCTTTTTATAAGAACGGTCAGCCTTTGCCGCATTGGGGAACACGCTCAGGACCAACAGGATTATGAATACCAGGCACAGAATAAGAAACAAAAAGATTACATCTAAAGCATCATCATTTTGCTCAAAGATATTCATACTTATCAGAGCTGAATATATTATCTGATAATTCCATATGATTAATCCGACAGAAATCATCAGGAGACAAGCATACCAGAGATAATTCCACTTCCATTTAACAGACTTTTCGAGCTTAATCAATTCTGGTTCAAGCTTGTCTTTATAAAACTCCTCAAATGCTTTATCGTACAAATTCATGCACTCAGGTTTTAAATATCTTAGTATTCAGGTTGAGTTCTTCTACAATATCTGTAAACAGGTTAACCATCATGAGGTTTCGTTTAATAAAATCGGGATCTTCATTCCTGGCTTGATACCTTGGTTCAAAAAGATTGGGATCATGTTCCATTTTCATGTAAATGTGATTATCCACAAAAGAGAAGAACACTCTGTTGCCCAGCCTCTTTTTATAGTCTACCATTCGGTGCATAAGAGAAGGTGTCAGGATAAACCGTGTTTCAATCTGACTATCCCCATAAACGATGAAAGCATCTTCAAATTCACCTGCTTCCAATTCCACCAATTCCATGGATTTGGTAGGATCATATGATAACAAATCAAAATTCACAACCCGTTTCCCCCGTTTACGCGACGCCCAGGTCTCAGGTAGCACTATACAGCGTGTTTTAAAAGGCTTATGAAAATCAGCGCTCATAAAAACGCCATTAAAATATGCTGTATTTTTGTAAAAATGAAGGATAAGTTCAGAGAACTGAATCTGGACACCATCAAGCCGGAAACGCATGAAATCTTCTCCCTCGATTTTTATGATGTCGGTTCTGAAAAGCCGGGATTTACAGATTGTTTTCTTGCCCATACGTTGTCGGGGAATATATCTAAAATCATTGTAATAATAACGAAGAAACGGGACAATTACCGACTTTTTAAACGTATGCCGCATTTGCTTCATTTCTTTTTTCCTGTCATCACGATATCCTATATAAATAATTGAGAAAATCAGTGAAGACAACAAGAGAAGCACCCATCCTACCGTGCTCAGGTATTTCCATACGTGATCACCATAAAGAGCAAGGGCGAGTTCTATCACAACAAGAACAGTCAGAATCAGCAACATTTTATTCATTTTGTTGCGGCTCTTTTTGTTATCTGCATCCATCTGACGCAGGGTTTTCTTCAGGTATTCGTTATAAAAACTCTCAAAAGGTTTATCGTGAAAACTCTGATTCATATCCCCTACCTATTGAACATTTTGGCAGCATCAATATTATGCCGCTGCTGATGAGGTATCTCAAATACCCTGGCTTCCTTTTTGTCAAACATGCGGGCGATGATCAACGCAGGAAACGTTTCGATACTGTTGTTATAATACGTTACTGCAGAGTTGTAATATCTTCTGGCTGCAGCGATGTTTTCTTCGGTAATATTCCAGCTAGCCTGAAGACTCAGAAAATTCTGTGATGCTTTTAGGTTGGGATAGTTCTCAACATTGAACATTACGTCCCGCATCTTTTTCTCGATTTCGTTGTACTTCTCCACTTTCTCGCTGGTCCTTTTAGAAGATCCTGCGTTGGTACGCAAGCGGGTAATTTCAGTAAAGGTGTCAGCCTCGTGTGTCATGTATGCTTTTACAGTTTCCACCAGATTGGGAATAAGATCGTAGCGCTTCTTAAGCATGGCATCAACGCTACCAAAAGCTTTGTCAACAGAATTTTCGGATTTTACAATTCTATTGTAAACGCCAACACCCCACAAAATAACAATAGCAACAATGCTAAAAAATACAATTAATACAACATTCATAATTCCTTATTTTTCGAGTTTATAATCCAAATATTACAGTATCAACACCGATAAAAATAACTACCAGCATATATAAGCCTATAAGTGCGATGGTCGTGTTTCCGACAAACTGATAAGTACGCTGCAGGTTATACAAACCTCTTTCGAGTATAGTCACATCTGAGTTGAGAAGTCCTTTTTTTATCTGATTTGCAAAATGCAGCAGATACAGCGATGGGAACAAGTACAATACAGCCAAGGCAATGTATATCAAACCGGTAAAGGCCGGCAATCCTTTCAGAAACGGTTCCATAAGGACGATACCAATACCAACCAAAATCATTATGCCCATGCTAATGAACCCGAGAATGGCAAAAAACCTTCCCCACCTTGCTGTATTATCAAGACTTTTAAGTCCAAAGCGACCTATTGACATTTTTTCAGGATAATCCGGGTTTTCTACCTGTTGGTTTGCTTGCCTGTTTTCAGAGACTGATGGATTTTCAAGGCTTTCTGTTGTTTTTGACTCGTTTTCCTGCATACTGATTAAGTTTTATGGTTGAGAATTTAAAACTAATCATTTTTAGCAATAAAAACACACAGACAGCCAATAAAAAATAATTTTTCTGCCTCTCATACCCGGTCTAAATCAGGAAAGACTTTTTACAACGAAAGGCCGCATGATACGGTGAACTGGTAGTTGCTGGCTGCTTTGCTTCCCCTTTGTTGTTCTGTTCTTTTGGCTTTGTATGGCTGATTTTATGCTTGCTTTTTCCTGCCTTTTGGCCTTTTGATTTGCTGGTTTTATGGCTCTGTTTTGCCTGCCCCTTTGCCCTTGAATATCACCCCACCTAAAACCCCTCTAAATCAGTGGGGAGGGAGCTATAAACAAAACCCGCCAAAAACCACCCAAGCCCTTGCAGGAAGCGGTACAGACCTGATTGTTGAAAAGTTTTGTGCGTGGGGGCGGTGGCCAATTGATTTTGAAGCCGGCTTACAAAAAAGAAGCTTAAAGATTTCTTTAATAAAAATGCAGCTATGCTATAAAACAAAAGCCCCAGATCTTCTGAGGCTTCTATTCGTAAATTTGCATGATTTCTTTTATAAATATCCACTATAAACAAGTTCTAAGCTGTCTTTACTGTGGATTTTAAATTTCTTGCCCCAGGGGTCATAATTTGTATGTATAGCTATATCTGAGTTTTCGTCAGGAAAATCTTTTGGTTTTCCTTTTTCCAGTTTATTTGTATCAACTAACCCTTTACTACATCCGCTTTCAGTATTGTAAATAACTATTAATTTGTCCTTAACAACTGTGTAACCCTTTATCTCCTCACTACGATAATATATTGATGGTCCAATTAAAACAAAACAACCCTCTTCTGATTTATAAAAATGAACAACATATATATCTGTTTTTATTGAACTTTTCTTCTTCAAACTATCCCTGTAGTCTATAAGTTGATTTAGTTCATTAAGCAAAACAGGGCTTATTACATTATTGTTTTTCACAACTATTTGCTCTACTTTCTTTTCATTATTATTTGATGTGTCGTTGTTATTACAACTAATAAACACAAACACAACAACTGATAATACATATATAGTTTTATTCATAATTTTAGAATCCTAAGTTGCGGTACATATCACTGGCTTTGCTTGTTTCTCGGATAAAAACATTATTCTTCCATGGAGTATAATTATACAATGTTTTACTTTGCTTATGATAGACATAGTGTTTAGGAAAAACAGTCCACTGATTCCCTTTCTTAAACCAAGTATCTGTTCTTTTCATTCCAGCATTTTGGAATCTCCTATACCTACGTCTAATATTACACATATCGCCACCTAATGGAGTACATGGTGACCCTCCTTTAGTTCCATCTACTGCAGGATGAGAATGAATATTAAATATCTGGTTAAATTCATTATACCCAGATAAAGCAGTCGACATTGTAACTCCTTCATCATCGTGAGAAGTTCTTATAATATATTCGTTATCACCAGAGGTTCTGTAGCCATCTATACCCCATTCAACATTGGTATTGTTAGCCATAAAATAAAAAACGTTAAAGCTTTCTCTCTTATTAGAGCTTATAGCATAATTTCCATTATAATCTGTTCTGTTTTCTGATAAACCAGATAGTATTTTTGTGTCATTTACTGTCAATCCATCGCTTTCGGCTGTATTCCCTGCATCGAAATCACTTTTCTTAAACAGCACATCATATTCACTTCCTCCATAATCATCTGCACCTTGCCCTTCAATCTCTTTAACATTTCCATCATCATCGTATGTATATCCTTTATCCAAAGCTCCGGTAGGGTCAATTCTATTAATCGGGCTATTCTGTACAAAATTGTACGGGCTAACCCAGCTTCTTTGGTCTGCCATTGGGTCAACAGATAAAAAGCGGCCAATCCTTGTATCATGCACACGGTATTTAAACGCTAAGTGGCTGCCTTGCTGGCCTGTCCACTCGTTGTCCTTTTCTTGTCCCTGGAAGCCAAAGCGGTATACCCCGGCGCTAACTGACCTATTTTCCATGCCGGTGGAA
>JBKGYK010000043.1:0-28038 GCA_046546095.1 Bacteroidales bacterium | reverse complement strand
GTTTTCCGTGCCGGGGGTAATAAAAAACCCTTTCAGCTTTTGCTGAAAGGGTTTTGTGCTTGTCGGGGTGGGGAGATTCGAACTCCCGATCTCCTGGTCCCAAACCAGGCGCGATAACCGGGCTTCGCTACACCCCGAAGCTTTCGTTTTGTAAAGCGGTTGCAAATGTAAGACTATTTTTTCATTGTGCAAGCAATTATTAAAACTTTCCTGATGGAATTTTTAAGTAAGTATTATATCTGGTGGACGTGGAGATAGCGTTCATTTTTCGAATTGGTGAAAGCAGGTTTCACTTTTTTAACCTGTTGTAAAATATGTGTTGAATTTTCATGTTGTTTCTGTCCTGTACTTTAATAATGGTTTAAATATTTTACATTTGTAGCCTGATTGAAAAATATGAATTACAGGATAATTGGCTTAACACTGGGTATTCTGCTTGTCATTGAAAGTGTGGCAATGCTGCTGGGATTGCCTTTCAGCATTTATCACAATGACCATGATATCATTCCGATTTTACTGTCATCAGGCATTACTTTATTTTCCGGCGGTGTGCTGGCACTTGCTACCAGAAATGCAGGCCGTAAAGTGGGAAGGCGGGAGGCCTATGTTATTGTGACTTTTGCCTGGTTGTTTATGTCCTTGTTTGGCACCTTGCCTTTTGTTATCAGTGGAGCAATACCTAACATTACCAATGCCTTTTTTGAAACCATTTCAGGCTTTACCACGACAGGGGCTTCTGTATTGAATGATATTGAAAGTCTCCCGCACGGGATACTCTTTTGGCGGAGTTTCACCCAGTGGATGGGGGGTATGGGCATTATTGTTTTATCCATTGCCATATTGCCACTGATCAGGGTAGGGGGAATGCAGATGTTTGCTGCCGAAGCACCGGGGCCCACCCAGGACAAAATCAGTCCCAGAATTAAACAGACTGCCAAAAAACTCTGGTTGGTATATCTTCTTTTTACCCTTACAGAGGCAATATTGCTAAAGTTTGCCGGAATGTCTGTTTTTGATGCGATAAACCATGCTTTTACGACCATGGCTACCGGAGGGTATTCCACCAAACAGGCAAGCATTGAACATTTTCAGAATCCGGCAATACACTATATCATCATCGTTTTCATGTTTCTCGCCGGTGTCAACTTTGCTCTGTCGTACTTTGCGCTTGCCGGAAAACCCGGCAGATTGTTCAGAAATGATGAGTTTGTATTTTACGGCAGGATAATTCTCTTTGCTACAGCCATTGTCACAATTTTGCTGTTTTGGAAAAACGGATTTTCTCTGGAACAATCTTTTCGTGATGCTGCATTCCAGGTTGTCAGTATTGTAACTACTACCGGCTATGTTACTTCTGATTACCTTTCCTGGATACCTTCAGGCTTGTGGGTGTTGATTTTTATGCTCATGTTCGTTGGTGGTTCTGCCGGCTCTACCGGTGGCGGAATAAAAGTTATCCGAATCATGATGCTGTTCAAAAATGCATATCTTGAGCTGAAACGATTGTTGCATCCAAATGCCGTTATTCCTGTTCGGTTTAATCAGAAAGCTGTTCCTCAGCAAATAATTGTCAATGTCCTGGCCTTTATCATATTTTACATTCTGATATTCCTGGCTTCAGTAGTTATTATGTCATTCCTGGGGCTGGATTTTGAAAGCGCAATGGGAGCAGTTGCTGCCACCTTGGGAAATATCGGCCCTGGTATTGGCGATGTTGGTCCTGTGGAAAACTATGCCAATGTCAGTGTTGCCGGAAAATGGTTTCTATCTTTCCTTATGCTGCTCGGTCGTCTGGAATTGTTTACAGTACTTATCATTTTCAGCCCGGCTTTTTGGAAAAAATAGTCTGCATAGCAGTTAATAACATATTCCCATATCGCCACTAAGGCTGGTGTACCGCCATTTTTTGTTAAGTTTGTTCCATGTTTTCAAAAGAAGAAAAGAAAATCCTTCGCCTGACCTTCTGGGGAAGCTTCAATGCCATGTCTGCCAGGCGACGTCAGGCCGAAGGTAAACCCAGAGAATGGATGTTGAAAAGAAGCGGGGTCAAAGGACTCAGTTTACGTTTTGACCTTGACAGAGAACATGCCGCTGTTGGTTTTGAAATCTGGAGAAAAGACAAATTTGAAGAAGCCCTGATGTTTGAAAAACTGGAAAGTCTGCGGAATATGATGGAAGGTATTATTGACAAAGATATCATCTGGAATGATGAATTTGTCACCACCGAGGGCAGGCAATGCAGCAGAATATATGTACGGCTTGATAATGTTGATATGTACCAAAAAGAAGACTGGCCTGAAATACAGGAGTTCTTTTTTGTTTATATGAGTAAATTCGAAAGTATATTGTTGGAATTCAAAGATATCCTGAGATAAATCCCGATGATATTTATTGCTTGAATACATTGCCAAGAGAACGGCGTTTGTTTTTGTCTCCTGTCATTGCACTCATCATCTTACGTGTTTCTTTAAATTGCTTTAGCAGCTTATTTACATCCTGCACAGTACTGCCACTTCCTTCGGCTATGCGTGCACGTCGACTGCCGTTAATCAACTGCGGATTGCGTCTTTCTTCAGGTGTCATGGAGCGAATGATGGCTTCAATTCCCTTGAATGCATCATCATCAATATCCAGATTCCGGATTGCTTTTCCCATACCGGGTATCATGCCCAACAGATCTTTGACATTGCCCATTTTTTTGATTTGCTGTATCTGCTTGATGAAATCTTCAAAGTCAAACTGGTTTTTCGCGATTTTCTTTTGCAGTTTGCGTGATTCCTCTTCATCAAATTGTTCCTGGGCTTTCTCCACAAGGGATACAACATCACCCATGCCAAGGATACGGTCTGCCATACGGCTTGGATGGAAAACATCAAGTGCATCCATTTTCTCTCCCTGACTCATGAATTTGATCGGCTCATTCACTACCGAACGAATGGTCAGTGCTGCTCCGCCTTTGGTGTCACCGTCAAGTTTTGTGAGTACAACTCCGTCATAATCCAGACGATCATGAAACTCCTTTGCCGTATTAACTGCATCCTGACCGGTCATTGAATCCACCACGAAAAGTGTTTCTGAAGGATTGACGGCTTCTTTAATGGAAGCAATCTCATTCATCATGTCTTCATCAATTGCCAGACGGCCTGCTGTATCAATGATGACCGTGTCCATGCCGTTTTCTTTTGCATGGCGGATGGCTCGTTTGGCAATTTTTACCGGCTGCTTGTTGTCTTCTTCCGTATATACGGGAACATCAACCTGTCCGCCAAGTACTTTCAACTGCTCAATGGCTGCAGGACGATAAACATCTCCAGCCACCAGCAAAGGATGACGTCCGCGCTTGGATTTTAATAAACGGGCCAGTTTTCCTGAAAAAGTAGTTTTACCACTACCCTGAAGACCGGCAATCAAAATTACAGCAGGTTTGCCGTCAAGATTGATGTCTTCTGCCTCACTGCCCATAAGAACAGCCAGCTCATCATGTACGATTTTAACCAGCATCTGACCAGGCTTTACACTGTTGAGTACATCCTGGCCAAGGGCTTTTTCTTTGACCGTATTGGTGAAATCTTTGGCAATCTTATAGTTAACATCGGCATTCAGCAAAGCACGACGTACATCTTTCAATGTCTCTGCAACATTTACCTCAGTGATTTTGCCTTCACCCTTGAGTATCTTAAACGATTTCTCTAATCTGTCAGATAGGTTTTCAAACATGGTGTTTCAATAAATAATTTGCTGCAAAATTAGTCATTTCATTACAAGATGGCAAGTTTGTTTTTAAGAACCATGATATCCCAACACAATCAATCACGGCTTTGGCTTCCTTTGCAGATTGTCCGGCATATTTTTAGTTATGACTTAAAAATGCCGTCAGCATCCTGTATAAAGAAAAATGTGATTGTTTCTAACCCGGCAAATGTTCTGTTATAAAACAAGTTATAAAACATTTAATATTTTGTGAAAGTCTATTGTAAATACAAAAATAATTGTTGAATTTTGTTTCCTGATTTTATGAATTTTATTGTTGTATATTTTTAATTTGCTGGCTTATGGCTACTAAAGAAATGAAAACACAGGATTACATTGCACGGGAAGAAAAGTATGGTGCACATAATTATCATCCGCTACCCGTTGTGCTTGAAAAAGGTGAAGGTCCTTTTGTATGGGATGTTGAAGGAAAAAAATATTTTGATTTCCTTTCAGCCTACTCTGCAGTGAACCAGGGACATTGTCATCCCAGGATTGTTGATGCCATGACTGAACAGGCTAAAGCCCTGACACTTACATCAAGGGCTTTTCACAACAATGTGTTGGGAGAGTTTGAAGAATATGTTACCAGGTATTTCGGCTATGATAAAGTATTGCCGATGAATACAGGTGCTGAGGCAGATGAAACTGCCATCAAGCTGGTGCGTAAATGGGGATATGAGAAAAAAGGAATTCCAGCCAACAAGGCCAAAATAATTGTCTGTGAAAATAATTTTCACGGCCGAACGGTTACCATTATATCAATGAGCAGTGACCCGGATGCCTACACAGGATACGGTCCGTATACTCCGGGTTTTGTTACCGTACCATACAATGATCTGGATGCTCTCGAGAAAGAACTGAAAGATCCCAATGTCGCTGGCTTCCTCGTTGAGCCTATTCAGGGAGAAGCGGGTGTTTATGTTCCGGAAGACGGATACATCAAAAAAGCATATGATCTTTGTAAGGCCAATAATGTACTGTTTGTCGCCGATGAGGTACAAACCGGCATTGCACGTACAGGCAAATTGCTGGCATGTGACCATGAGGATGTTCATCCCGATATTCTGATCCTCGGTAAAGCCATCTCCGGTGGTGTATATCCGGTATCTGCAGTTCTGGCCAACGACGACATCATGCTCGTTATTAAACCCGGACAACATGGTTCAACCTTTGGCGGTAATCCTGTTGCTGCTAAAGTGGCAATGGCTGCCCTGGATGTAGTGAAAGATGAAAAACTTGCCGAACGTGCCGAGTATCTAGGTAAGATTTTCCGAGATGAAATGAGTAGTATCGGTTCTGAAATGATCGGACTGGTACGGGGTAAAGGTCTCCTCAATGCTGTGGTTATCAAACCCAAAAACGGTAAAGAAGCATGGGATGTCTGTGTTGAAATGGCCAAAGAAGGTGTGCTGGCTAAACCAACCCACGGCGATATTATCCGTTTTGCTCCACCTCTGGTAATTACGGAAGAACAACTCCGCGAAGGCATTGACAGAATCAAAAAAGTCTTCAAAAAGTTTGAATAATTCAAACAGATAATTCAAAAAAAAGCCGTGTCAAATGATGCGGCTTTTTTTTGCTCTTAACAATTGGAGTTTCTGCATTTCTTTTTCACAACAGTGGCTTTTTGTCAGCGGTTTTTCTGTTTCTGTCAATTGTTTTGCTACATCGGTCAAAAAAAAGTTTTATTTACTTCTCCGGGCCTTATATTGCAAGCAAATAATGTCACGATTATGAAAACATTACTAGCCACAATTACTCTGACAATCTTTACTCTGACAATCTTTGCACAAGGTGCATCAAATGCTTACCGTTTTGACGGAGATGGTGATGCTGTGAATTTTGGAGCCGTTGATTTTAATTTTACAGATCAAATGACGGTGATGGGATGGATGAAATGGAATATTGACCCTAAAAACGGTGACAACTGGGCAAATATTGTGACAATTAATTCATCACAAACTGGTGATTATGGTCAGTTCTGGATTCAGCACGACCGCAATAACAACAAACTGGAATTTGCCCTTCAAACAGAAAACAACCGTCAGTTTATCTGGTCCAATACTCATGTTCAGGAAGGGAAATGGGTGCACTTTGCTGCTTCTTATGATGGAAGCGTTCAACGCTTGTACATAAATGGTGTTGAAGAAGGGCATCAAAACCGCAGTGGCGACATTAATACTTTTCAGTCTGATTTTAATCTGACATTTGCTAACTGGGCAGCCTACGGAGGCGATCGTTATTTTAACGGCGACCTTGACGAAGTTTCCATTTGGAACCGTGCACTTACACCTGACGAAATTCGTAATGCCATGACCAAAAAACTGGCTGGTGATGAGAACGACCTGCTTGCTTATTATCGCTTTGATGAACTAAATGCTGGTTTGCTGAGCGATGAAGTCGGAACGTATGACGGTAATGTGGCAGAAACCCAATTGGTTACAAGTACAGCTCCGGTTGGAGATAATAATGCCTGGACGTATGAGGGGGATGAATTGGTTTATGAGGGCACTGACCACAGAATCACCCTCTCAGATTTTAGTGGAAATATGGAAGGTATTCACATTTACCATGTATCCGAATCTCCGAATACACTGGAGGTTGCCAATCCCGATATTTCAGAAATTGTAGATGGAGGATACTGGGGCATTTTTGTTGTTAGAAACGGAAACAATGCTACATTCAAATACACCAAGGAACTTCTGTCAAACACCAGCATTAACGTAAACGATTCCCTGACAATTGCTTATCGGGATAACGCTTCCGATCAATGGAACTGGCAGGCTATTGAGCAAAATGTACCTGATTCAAGTGGCTTTTTCTACACCGAGGGGGGCTTCTATCATCGTGAATACATTTTGGCTAAAGCAAATCCTTCACTATTGCCAATAGAGCTCAGTATGTTTAACCTTTCTGATACTGATAATGCAGTGCTCATTGAGTGGGAAACTGCCTCAGAGCTGAATAATGATTACTTTCTTATTGAACGTTCAGGTGATGGAGAAAACTGGACAGATATTGCAACGGTAGATGGTGCCGGTACAAGCAAAACCGCCAGCTATTACGAGTATGAAGACATGAACCCACTGAATGGTACGTCCTATTATCGGCTTAGGCAAGTGGATTATGACGGGGCTTCAGAAACCTTCAGCAGCAAGAGCATAAGCTTTTTGCAAAATGATACGTATAAAGTTGAGACTTATCCCAATCCCGTGAAAGACAGGTTGACAGTGAATGCTAATCATGAAATCAGAAACATTTCACTCTATACGGCCTCCGGCTTTCCTGTTCACGTTGCCCTGACAAGGCATGATAGATCTGTGGTTGTTGACATGTCAGGATTGCCTGCAGGAGCTTATGTGCTTAATATTTTCACGGCCGATGGTAATAGCATAAGCCGCAAAGTGTTAAAACAAAATTAATCATGTGACTGGTTTTTAGGATTAACCGGTTGATGGGGTGCCTGATTCAGGTGCCTTTTTTTGTTCAAAATGGCAGTACCCTTGCCCGTTACAAATTCTATTTTGTACCTTTGTCATATGTCTGCGTATATTCAAAGTTTAATCGAAGAAGGTGAGCATCAGCAACTTGATTTTAAATATCAGGTCACCGATGCAAAAAAGATTGCCCGTTCCGTGGCTGCGTTTGCCAATACAGATGGAGGCAGATTGCTGATCGGGGTAAAGGACAATGGCAGAATTGCTGGCATACGTTCTGATGAAGAGTTTTTTATGATGGAATCAGCAGCAGAAATATTTTGTAAACCGGCTGTGTCTATCGATGCCAAAACCTGGAATATCAGAGGCAAGCAGGTACTCGAAGTCATCATTCCAAAAACGGATGCAGAAGAACCAATTACGGCACCCGATCCGGAAGGACATAGAAAAGCCTATGTGCGGCGTGATGATATGAACCTGGTGGCTGATGAGGTGCTGCATGCTGTCTGGAAACGAATACAAAGCCATCAGGGAGCGTATATTTCTTATTCAGCCAATGAAAAACAGATACTGAATGCCCTGGAAAGCAATGAAACAAAGGAATTGGATGAGCTTTTGGATATCACCGGTCTGCAGCGTGCCTTGCTGGTGGATATCCTGATAAATCTTGTTCTGGCAGACATTGTTAGGCTGATTCCGGGCATCAGAGGTAGTGAATTTGCCTTGAAGGAGGATTTTTATCTGGAAGATTTTGATGTAAAAATTCAAAACAGAAAATAATAAATTATGTCATATACTTATGAGTATCCCCGTCCCATGGTAACCGTAGATGCTTTGGTTTTCGCCGGAAACAGACCCGACCTGAAAGTGCTGTTGATACGGCGTGGCAATGAGCCATTCAAAGGACAGTGGGCTTTACCGGGCGGTTTTGTCGATATGGATGAGCCATTATATGATGCAGTTGTGCGTGAACTGTACGAAGAGACCGGCCTGCAAATTGTCGATTTCCGGCAGTTGCATACTTTTGGTAATCCCGGCCGTGATCCCAGAGGCAGAAATATCACCACTGTATATATCTCTCAGATTGATGCCCCGCTACAACCGACCGCCGGTGATGATGCTGCCGTGGCACAATGGTTCTCCCTTGATGAATTGCCTCCACTGGCATTTGACCATGAAGATGTTATTGCTATGGGTCTGACCGTGGTCTGATCATACGCCTGCCTGCAAGCCCTGACCATATTGTTACAAAAGACAGACCGCTAAGTGACCGGAAATGAGCGAGTAAGCGCAATATGTTGTACAACAGTGTTAGAAAAATAACAATGTTAAAAAAATAACATATATTTGCAGTCAAATGGTAATGATACAATGAATATACATCAGATCAATAGAATTGTAAATGGCATTATCCTCACGGGCACAACTCCGGAGCAGGATTTTACTTATGCCTTTGCCTCTGATTTGATGAGTGATGTGTTAACCCTGGACATAGATAACGGCTTGATTTTACTCACGGGTCTTTCTACAACCCAGACAATCAGGACGGCGGAAATGTCAAATGTGAATTGTGTTATTATTGCCAGAGGAAAGCGCGTGACAAATGAAATGCTGAAGCTTGCCGAAGAAAACGGCATTGCTGTTATTTCATGCACGTCTTCATTATATGGTGTTTCAGGAAGTTTGTTTGAGAATGGTATTAAACCGGTGTATTGATGCTGATGAAATTTGACATAGAAGGAGGAGATTTTACCAGTGCCGGAAAAGCCAGCAGTGAAGTGAAAAAAGTATTGAAACACCTCAATGTCAATCCCGGGCTCATCAGGAGGGCTGCGGTAGCGCTGTATGAAGCAGAAGTGAATGTTGTTGCCCATGCCTGGAAAGGCACCATGGAAGTTGAAATCACCAGCGCTGTGTTGAAAGTTAGAATACAGGACGAGGGGCCCGGGATTGACGATATTGAGCAGGCCATGGAAGAAGGATGGTCAACAGCCTCCGATACTGTTCGGGAAATGGGATTCGGTGCGGGTATGGGTTTGCCAAATATCAAGCGCAATGTAGACCATATGGAACTGAGTTCGGAATCCGGAAAAGGAACCAAAATTGAGTTTAATTTGAATTTGTCATGAAAGGCACAGAGGATACATATACACATGCAATCAGGGTTGATACAAATACCTGTATCGGCTGCTCCCATTGTATGAGGGTGTGTCCTACACAGGCCATCAGAATTGTTGATGGTCATGCAGAGATACAGGCCAGGCGTTGTGTTGACTGTGGGGAATGCTTCCGTGTCTGTCCTGTTTCTGCCATCTATGTTAAAGCTGATGAGCTTGATATGATCAACGGGTTTGATGTGAGAGTGGCCCTGATTCCCTCTGTTTTTATCGGACAGTTCCCTGCAAAATATACCACCACAGATATCATCAATGCCATACATCAGCTTGGTTTTCATCATGTGTTTGAAGTGGAACATGCTGCCGATTATATTAAAAAACGCTATCAGGAGCATAGTCAGCAAGCTCGGCAAAAGCCTGCAATCAGTTCATATTGCCCTGCTGTGGTGAGATTGATACAGGTCATGTTCCCATCGCTTACATCCAACATACTGCAGATTAAAGCTCCCCATGATTTGGCTGCCCTGTATTACAGAGACCTGCTGCGGGAGAACATGGACAAAGAAACCGGTAAAGTCGGAGTGTTTTATTTTACTCCCTGTGCTTCGAAAATTGTGGCAGCCAAGGAACCGGTGGGAGAGGAAGAGTCATGTATTGATGGTGCGCTGAGTATGGAGTATATGTACAATGCGGTATTCCGTATTCTTATGGATATCGATGAAAGCGAGTGCCTTATTGATAAGGTAGATATGTCGTCTGATGCTGTAAAATGGAGCCTTAACGGAACAGAAAAAAAATATTATCCCGGACGCGGCCTTTCTATTGATGGTATGAGTAACAATATTGAATTTCTGGAAAAACTGGAAAGCGGCGAAATATCAGATGTTGATTTTCTGGAATTGCGTGCCTGTGACCAGGGTTGCGCCGGTGGGATACTATGTCCTGCCAATCGTTTTCTGACAGTTGAGCGGCTTGATAGCAGGCGTGAATATTTCGACAGGATGGCAGCCAAAGACAGAATCAGCAATCCTGTCCTTGAAAAAACGGAATTTTTGTCAGATAAGGATGGCACAGAACGTGTATTGCCCCGCTCCGGTATGGCTCTGGATGAGGATTTGGATAAGGCAATGCACAAAATGGATAAGATGGAAAAAATGCTGGCTTATCTTCCGGGGTTTGACTGCGGTGCATGCGGGGCACCAACTTGTAAAGCCCTGGCTGAAGACATTGCCTCGGATAAAGCCAGCTTGTCGCATTGTGTTTTTGTTCAGCGTGTGATGGAAAAAAATTATAAACTCAGCCCGGACCAGGCTTTTTTGATTATCGAAAAAATCTGGGGAAAAAACCGGCTTGAAAAATATAAACATGAAGGAAAAGATGAATCTCAAAAAACTGACTGACGATCTGGGATTTACCATCTTGTCAGGAAAAAATCCGGCCGAAGCCAGAGAGCCCAAAGGTGCATTTACATCTGACCTCTTGAGTGATGTGATGGGGAAAGCAGAAGAGAATATGTTGTGGATAACTTCCCAGACACACAAAAATATTTTGGCAATTGCATCTTTGAAAGAACTTTCGGGCATTATTATTGTTAGTAATGGCAGAGAAGTAAAAGATGATGTACTTGAACTCGCCAAAAAAGAAGATGTTGTGATAATAAAATCCAATCTTCCGGCGTTTGAGACATCAGGAATGTTGTTTGACTATTTGAATCAATAGGGATGAAAGCGTTTAAGGCAGATTTACATTTGCATACCTGCCTGTCACCCTGCGGTGATCTGGACATGAGTCCGGTCAATATTGTCGAGGAAGCAAAAAGGAAAAATCTTGACATGATCGGTATCACAGATCACAACAGTACACGAAACGTGAAAACCGTCATGGAGGTGGCCGAAAAGTACAATATTTTTGTGCTCGGTGGCTGCGAAGTGACGTCTCAGGAGGAAGTTCACTGCCTCGCATTCTTCCCCGATATTAACAGTCTGGATGAATTTCAGGTATACCTGGATGCGCATTTGCCTGATATTGAGAACAAACCGGAAAAATTTGGTTTTCAGGTAGCTGTTGATAAGTTTGATACAATAAATTACGAAGAAAATCGTTTATTAGTTGCGGCGTTAAACGAGGACATTGAGTCCATCGCCGAAAAGGTTCTCAGACTGGGTGGCGTTTTTATACCTGCCCATGTCGATAAAGAAAAAAACAGTGTTTTTAGCCAGCTCGGGTTCCTACCTTACGGCTTGAGTTTTCATGCTCTGGAACTATCCCCGAATACCTGTCTATCTACTTTCAATAATATCCGTCCCGGGCTGGCTTTTCACTGTTTTGTTCAAAATTCAGATGCACATTACCTCAACGACATCGGTAAAACCCATACCATTTACAACATGCAACGTCCCGACTGGGATAACTTTTATGCCTGTTTTCAAAAAGATTCACCCAATAACATACAGCTTTTATGATTGACCTGGCAATGCATACCATGGACATCATTCAGAATTCTATAAGAGCGGGTGCTGATATCCTTACTTTGAAATTTGCAGAAAACACAAAAACCCATGAGCTTATCTTTATGCTGGAAGACAATGGCAGCGGTATGGATGAGCAAATGCTCGAAAACAGCCAGAACCCTTTTTACACCAGCCGGACAACCCGGAAAGTTGGCCTGGGAATCCCAATGCTGAAAATGACCGCTGAACAGAGCTGTGGCTGGTTCAGACTGCAGTCAGAACCCGGAAAAGGGACCATTGTAAAAGCCATGTATCGTACAGACAATATTGATTGTCTGCCCCTGGGCGACATGCCGGCATATCTGTCACTTGTACTGGCTGCAAATCCGGATATTTCCATTGACTTTACCTATTCCCTGAATGAGCATGTTTTTTCCTTCACCACTGATGAGCTTAAAGAAGCAGGCATTACAGATTATGCCAGCCCCGCAATGAGAGAAACCATAAAAGAATTTATCAAAGAAAATCTTGAAGACTTGTTCCAACATCGCAACAAAAGCTCGTACTTATGTTGATAAACATATGTCTATATACATATACTTTGTTTTGTTGGCATATTTTCAAATCACAGAATATCAGGAGTATAAAAAGTCCGGCATTGTTGAGTTCCCTATTGTTTATAAAAACCTGCAATACAACATATGTTAAATAAATAACAATGTTAAAAAGATAACGAAAAATGTTTATCTTTGTGCTTAGAAATATAATGACTATTTTAATAGCAAAATATTAATTGAATAACAGGAGGATGAAAAATGGCAAAAATTAAATCGCTGGCAGACCTGAAGAAAAAGCAGGAAGAATTGCGCTCAAATCTCAGCCTTAGAGATAAGGCCGATCGACCTGAATCTGTTGTACAGGTGAAAGTCGCCATGGCAACCTGTGGCATCGCTTCCGGTGCCAAGGATAGTATGGAGTATTTTCTCGATGAACTTGAAAAAAGAAACATTGAGGCAGTGGTTACACAAACCGGTTGTATGGGCTATTGTTATGCTGAGCCAACCGTAGAAATAACCAAACCGGGAGAAGACCCGATAGTGTTTGGTTGGGTGGACACCAAAAAAGCTGATGAAATCATCGAGCGTTACATCAAAGACGGTGAACTCGTTGACGGCATCATACCGCAGAATTATGAAACCATTGATAATAAAAATTAAGCTGGAGGAAAAAAGGAATGGCTAATTACAAAATGCATATTCTTGTTTGCGGAGGTACCGGTTGCAGGGCTTCAGAGAGTGATACACTCACAGAAGAGCTCAAAGCTGCGCTGGAAACCAAAGCCTTAAGTGATGAAATTCAGGTAATAGAAACCGGTTGTTTTGGCTTTTGCGAAAAAGGGCCGATTGTGAAAATCATGCCGGACAATACCTTTTATACCGAGGTTAAACCAGAAGATGCCAAAGATATCATTGATGAGCATATTATAAAAGGAAGAAAAGTGGACAGGCTGCTGTACACTGATCCTGAGAATAAAAAGCATATCAGTGATTCCAAGCACATGGGTTTTTACAAGAAGCAGCTTCGTATCGCCTTGCGTAATTGTGGCTTTATCGACCCTGAGAACATTGAGGAAGCTCTTGCCAATGATGCATATCTTGCAATGGGACAGGCGCTTGGGGAAATGTCACCCGATGAAGTTATCAATGTCATAAAAGAATCCGGTCTGCGTGGCCGTGGTGGTGGTGGATTCCCGGCCGGCCTGAAATGGCAGTTTGCCGCACAGAATCCATCTGACGAAAAATACGTGGTATGCAACGCTGATGAAGGTGATCCTGGTGCTTTTATGGACAGATCAATTCTCGAAGGTGATCCACATACCGTTCTTGAGGCAATGGCCATTTGTGGCTACAGCACTGGAGCAAACAAAGGTCTGATTTATATCAGAGCAGAATACCCCCTGGCAATTCAACGTCTGCTGAAAGCCATCGATCAGGCCAAAGATATGGGCTTCCTGGGAAAAGACATCCTGGGTAGCGGCTTCGATTTCGATGTGGAACTCAGATATGGTGCCGGTGCTTTTGTTTGTGGTGAGGAAACTGCCCTGATCCATTCAATGGAAGGCAGCAGAGGAGAACCAACAGTAAAACCTCCTTTCCCTGCTGAGTCCGGGTACAAAGAAAAACCAACCAATGTGAACAATGTCGAAACTTTCGCCAATGTTCCCGTTATCCTGCTGAAAGGTGCAGATTGGTTCAAAAAAATCGGAACAGAAAAATCCGCCGGTACAAAAGTATTTGCACTCGCCGGTAAAGTAAATAACGTAGGCCTCATTGAAGTCCCGATGGGTACAACACTGCGCGAAGTGATTTTTGAAATCGGCGGTGGAATCAAAAACGGCAAAAAATTCAAAGCAGTACAGACTGGTGGACCCTCAGGCGGATGTCTTACCGAAAAACACCTGGATACACCAATTGACTTTGATAACCTCATTGCTGCCGGCTCTATGATGGGTTCCGGTGGTATGATTGTTATGGATGAGGATGATTGCATGGTTTCCGTGTCCAAATTTTATCTTGATTTTACTGTAGAAGAAAGCTGTGGAAAATGTACTCCCTGCCGGATCGGTAACAAAAGACTGTATGAATTGCTTGAAAAAATCACCGAAGGCAAGGGTACACTTGAAGATATCGACCTGCTGAGAAACCTCAGTGCAGTAATTAAAGATACTTCGCTTTGCGGATTGGGACAAACTTCTCCCAATCCCGTGCTCTCAACAATGGATAATTTCTATGACGAATACCTTGCTCACGTAACCGATAAAAAATGTCCTGCCGGTCAGTGTGATGCTCTCAAACAATACATTATCGACGAAGAAAACTGTGTTGGTTGTACCGCTTGTGCAAGGGTTTGTCCTGTCAATGCAATTTCAGGGGAGCGCAAACAAATACACGAAATCAATCAGGACATCTGCATCAAGTGTGGTGCTTGTTACGAGAAGTGTAAATTTAACGCAATCTTCATTAAATAATTGAAAGGATCGATACAATGGCTAAAATTAATATAACAATAGATGGTAAAAACCTTCAGGTAGATGAGGGAACAACTGTTCTCAAAGCTGCCAGAATGGTGAATGTGGAAATCCCCACCCTCTGCTATATGGAGCTCGAAGATATGTGTATTGAGCATAAACCCGGTGGTTGTCGCATGTGTGTGGTCGAAGTAGAAGGCCGGCATAACCTGGCACCTGCCTGTGTTACCAAAGTGTATGAGGGAATGAAAATCAATACACATACGGCCAGAGTGCTAAATTCCAGAAAAACTGTGCTGGAACTGATGCTCTCTGATCATCCTTTTGACTGCCTGGTTTGTGCCAAAAACGGTACATGTGATCTGCAGAAAATGGCTCAGGATCTTGGGATAAGAGAACTTCATTATAAAGGTGAACAATCAACTTACAAACCTGATTATTCTCCTTCCATTATCAGAGAAATGGACAAATGCATCATGTGTCGCAGATGTGAAACAATGTGCAATGATGTTCAAACATGTGGAGTGCTTTCAGGTATTGGCCGCGGATTTGAAGCAGTTGTGGCTCCTGCCTATGAACAGGATCTCGAAAAATCACCATGTACCTATTGCGGACAGTGTCTCGCAGTTTGTCCTACAGGCGCTCTTACCGAAGTGGATCACTCCAACAAGGTGATTCGCGCTCTGGCTGATCCTAAAAAAACCGTCGTGGTACAGACAGCGCCTGCAGTACGGGCAGCGCTGGGTGAAGAATTTGGAATGGAACCGGGTACTCTGGTAACCGGCAAAATGGTGTCCGCCCTGCGTCGCATTGGTTTTGACCAGGTATTTGATACCGATTTTGCTGCAGATCTTACCATCATGGAAGAAGGAACAGAGCTGCTGGACAGACTGACACGTTTCCTTAACGGAGACCAGGAAGTGAAATTGCCGATGCTTACATCATGCTGCCCTGCATGGGTACAGTTCTTTGAGCATCAGTTCCCCGAAATGAAGGATATCCCGTCCTCAGCAAAATCACCTCAACAAATGTTTGGTGCAATTGCCAAAACATATCTCGCTGAACAAATTCATGTTAAACGCGAAGACCTTGTTGTAGTATCTGTTATGCCATGCGTGGCCAAAAAGTATGAATCACAGCGTGATGAGTTTAAAGTGGACGGCAATCCCGATGTGGATTTCTCCATCTCAACCCGCGAACTTGCTCATATGATCAAACAAAGCATTGGCGGAATCAAAGACCTTCCGGATGAAGATTTTGATAAACCAATGGGTGAGTCAACCGGTGCAGGTGTTATCTTTGGTGTCACAGGTGGTGTTATTGAAGCAGCGGTTCGTACAGCTTACGAGATGCATACAGGTAAAGACCTGCCTAAAATCAGCTTTGAAGAATTGCGTGGCTTCGACGGCGTTCGCTCAGCTACAGTTGACTTCAACGGACAGGAAATCAATATTGGTATCGCACACGGTCTTGGTAATGCCAGGAAATTGCTGGAGGAAATCAAACGCGGTGAATCCCAGTACCATGCCATAGAAATCATGGCCTGCCCGGGTGGCTGTATCGGCGGCGGTGGACAACCTTTGCACCACGGCGACAGCAGCATCATCAAAAAACGCGCTGAGGCAATTTACAGAGAGGATGAAGGCAAAATACTGCGTAAATCACACGAAAATCCCGAAATCATCAAACTGTATGAAGATTTCCTCGGCAAACCAATGAGTGATAAAGCTCATCACTTGTTGCATACCAACTATTTTGATAAAAAGAAAAAAGTATTCATTGAATCATAAAACCAGCGATTATGTCTAGTGTTAAAATAAAACTCAAAAAAGCAGATGTGAAAAAAATACAGGAAATCTGTACTGCTTTTAACAATGATTCAGGTGAGCTGATTAATGTACTGCACAAATGTCAGGAACACTTCGGCTATCTTCCGTCAGAAATTCAGGAGGTAGTGGCCGGTGAGCTCAATATGTCTGAAGCCAAAGTCTATGGTGTTGTTACATTTTACTCCTTCTTCACCATGACCCCAAAAGGAAAATACCCTATATCCATTTGTACCGGTACTGCTTGTTATGTGCGTGGTGCCGAAAAAGTACTCGAAGAGTTCAAAAAAGAGCTTAAGATGGAAGTGGGTGAAACATCACCCGATGGAAAATTCTCCATTTCATGCCTGCGTTGTGTAGGAGCCTGCGGACTGGCACCTGTTGTACTGATCGGTGACAAAACCTACGGCAGGGTAGCTCCTGATGAAGTGAAGGAAATCCTCAAAAATTATGAAGATTAAACTTGATTCCGGTAAATAGTAAATTTCATGATTTGGTTTTAGCATCTGTCTGTTTTCAGGCAGATGCTTTTTGTTGGTATACAGGCATGTTCCTGTTGATGCATTCCTGATTAGAAGTCGGAAAGAGGAGAGGTGTTACTGGCACAGAATTTACCAGAAGAGGATGGAATAACTCTGAATAGTCACCGTAAAAAAGTGATACAAGGCTTTTCGATCATGCAATCAATCCGCCTCCGACAACTTCATCGCCTTCATACAGCACTGCTGATTGTCCGGGCGTAACTGCATGCAGCGGTCGGTTCAGCACGGCACGCCAGCCATCGTCTGCGCTGAAAATCTTTCCCGGCATGGCAGGTGTATTGTACCGGATTTTAATATCAACATCCAGACCTTCCGGCGGAAGCTCATATTTGATCCAGTTGCAATCACGCAATTTGAGCTCCGTTTTTTCCAGATCTTCATAACTGCCCAGCTTGATTGTGTTTTTCCGCGGATTGATTGAGATAACATAAGCCGGATATCCAAGGGCAATGTTCAGGCCTTTTCTCTGCCCAATGGTGTAGAAGGGATAACCCTTGTGTTTGCCAAGTTTTTTTCCCTGCTTGTCAACAAACCAGCCTTCGCCAACCTGCTGGTCAATGTCAGGAACAGCTTCTCGCAGGAATCGCCGGTAATCATTGTCCGGAATAAAGCATATCTCCTGACTTTCTTTTTTCTCTGCTATATTTTCAAATCCATGCTCGCGGGCAATTTCCCTTACCTGATCCTTTGTGAGCTCTCCCAAAGGAAATATTGTATGACTCAATTGTTTTTGGCTCAGTGTCCACAAAAAATATGACTGGTCTTTTTTATCATCAACTCCACGTTGAAGTACATAGCGATTGTTTTCTTCCTTAATCCTGGCGTAATGGCCTGTAGCAAAACGCGTATGTCCCCGTTTGTGCATTTCATCAAGCAGCACTCCCCATTTGATGTGTGTGTTGCATACCACACAGGGATTTGGTGTGCGCCCCTGCAGGTATTCCTGGATAAAATCCTGAACCACCCAGGTATCAAAACTTTCCCGGATATCAATGATGGTATGGGGGAAATTCAGTTTGCGTGCCAGCTCCCGGGCTTCCAGCATTGTGTCGGCATTGCAGCAACCCTGTTCCTTTTCATCGCAGGCAGGAAGTTGGTAATCCTCCCACATCCTGAAAGTCAGTCCTTCCACTCTGAACCCGGCTTCCTGAAGTAAAATGGCCGAAACGGAGCTGTCTGTGCCTCCGCTCATAGCCAGTAAAATATTTTTCATGGAAACAGGGCTTTTTAGCGGTTTTGATTCTTCAAAAAGTATTCAACAGGATTGCGCATGAAATCTTCAGGATCATCAATCTTTTCCGGGTTTTCACGGGCATATTCCGAACGCTTCTCAAATTCCTTTTCAATACTGTCACGGTCTGTGCGCTCACCATTTACATATTCCACCTCTTTCAGTTCGGCCTTATCGTCCCTGATTTTCCACGTGCCAATGCGTTTGCCCATCTCATATATGCCTTTTTCATCCACCCTGCCATTGGGCAAACGGTACACAAATTCACCATGTCTCTCGCCCTCATGATAAAAGCCTTTTTCACGCTCCGTGCCATCCTGGTAATAAAAGATGTATTCTCCTTCCTTTACCCCATCCTGATATTCTGTCTTCATCAAAACATTGCCATTCTTGTAATAATTGATTTCCGTGCCATTTTTTGTTCCGTCAGAATAGTCTACTTCACTTTCCTTTTCCCCGGATGGATAATAAAATATCCATATCCCATCCTTTTCCTTATCTTTATTAAAATTGCCGTATGATGCCAGATTGCCGTCTTCCCAGTACATTTTGGCCATGGAAGAACCGTCGTCATCAAAAATCTGTCGTGCTTTCAGTTCTCCGTTGGGATGATAGTGCCAAAAAGTGTCCTGCGGCTGGTCATCAATAAAGAAACCTTTGTATCTTACCTGTTCATTATCGTAATATTTCACCCATCTGCCCTGCTTGTTGCCGCTGATATCAGTGAAATTCACCGTGGTGTCTTCCCCGGTTTTCTGGGCTTTCACATCAAACGACAACATCAAAACAACCACAACAATTATGAGGTTTATGTATTTATTATTCATGCTGATCTTTTTGTTTTATAACTGCAAAACTACACGATTTATTTTATGACAAAAATAATGCCATGGCAAAGATATAAAAATCCGGCCTGTTTTTGTTTTTATGGGATTTTGGGCGCCCGCCTGCCTGTCAATAGGCAGGGACGGTGTACAGCCTGTAGCTGCCCTGTGCTGCAGCTTTTCCTGAATACCGGCCTGCAGAGCTTCCTCCGGTCGCTTGCATGCCGCCTCAGGAAAATAGCTGCAGCACAGGGCAGGCTGCCGGCTTCCCACCTGGCGCGGAATTTTCTGCACAGGGAAACGTTTTCCAAAAAAAAAGCAGTATTTCCGGGAAGGAAATATGGCTGGCAAACCGGGTCAGTATTGTCTTTACTTGTGTTTATAAAATATATCCAATATGATACTGAATGCGATGGCAATGCCAGACATCATGGCCAAACCAAAGCCTGGTCCGTTGATATCAGCAAAAACCCCTATCAGAGGCGCCATAAGTGCTCCGTATAAACTCGCTGTCTGGCTCTCAAGTGACAAAACTGAAGTCCAGGAACCGGCATGGGTGCTGTCGGCCAAATTTCCCACGCCAATAGGCTTTCGGATGTTCTCCACCAGAAAAATACCTGTTAACATGGCAACAGATACGCCCGTCATACCCTGCCAGGCAAATATTCCGCCGGAAATTCCAAGAAATAACCCGCTGTACATGCTGATACTTAGCGCTCTGGCCGGTCGTTTTACCAACTCGGAGAAACGGCCTGAATTTCGTGAAGCTATGCTACTGAGGCTGTATATAACAAAATAAAATACACCAACCCAAAGTGCTTGTCTGCGCAACTCACTTTCGGAACTTAACAGTGGTATGCTTAATGCAAGACTGGCCATGATCGGTTGGAGGTAATCTTTTACTGCTTTGTAATATCCGGAATGCAGGGCTACAAGATTTGTGTTGTGCCAAAATATTAGTTTTCCCATTTGTTTCCACAGAAGCAAAAAGGTTGATCTGAACGCCTTCACAACACTGGTTTCCCGTATTGCATCAGGGCTTCTTTCCATTTTCCTGGGGTAGGAAAGGATCAGCATTAAATTCAACAAAGCAGGTACAACTGAGGCAAGAAAAAGAAAGCTGTAATTGCCGGAAAACCAAATGAAAGCAGCACCCATTAGTGAGGAAAGGGCATAACCTGATTGTGACCACGAACGTGTATTGCCGTAATAGGCAGCTTTATCCTCTGCCCAGCCCTTGTGGTCAAGGTAACTGTATATCATGGCTTTATTTGTACCGCTTCGAAGGGCATCGCCAGCTGCAAAAAAGAACATGGCAAACAGAATAATGCCATAGCTTTCACTGAAATAAAACACAAGATATGATGTAATGTACAGAGTAAAAGAAAATGCCAGACTGCTGCGCCGGCCTATGCTATCGGAAACTACGCCTGAAGGTGTCTCGAAAATATTACGGGTAACTTCACGGACTGTATATATAACACCGATTTGCCAGTAATCAAGACCTTTGGAAAGAAAAAACAGCATGAGAAATGCTTCGAAGAATCGTAAATTCTTGAAAAAACCGTAAAGGCTGAATTTGTAATATTGTCGGTTTTTCTCAAATCCTTCTGCCATTTTCGCTCTTATCAATTTACATCCAAAAATACATGCAAGTCAGAACATTTCCAAAAATGTATTCATCTTTGATAAGTATCCGGACGGGCTTTATAAATGAAGCCTGTCAGTTATGGCTGCAAAGCAGGATAGAAAACGCAGCACAAAAAAAGCCGTCTGCTAACCAGCAAACGGCTTTTGTAATCAATATAGGATATTCCTTAATCAATGTCAAATGTAATACCCTGAGCAAGGGGCATCTCTTTACTGAAATTGATGGTGTTGGTCTGGCGACGCATATATGCTTTCCATGAATCAGAACCTGACTCACGACCACCGCCGGTTTCTTTCTCACCACCAAAGGCTCCACCAATTTCTGCACCGCTGGTTCCGATATTGACATTGGCAATACCACAGTCTGAACCAACCTCTGAAAGGAAGAGTTGTTCTTCACGTACATTTTGGGTAAACACGGAAGATGACAGTCCCTGTGGTACATCGTTGTGGATTTCAAGGGCCTCGTCAAAATCGCTGTATTTTAGCATATAGAGTACGGGCGCAAATGTTTCTTCCTGTACAATATTGAATTTGTTTTCTGCTTCAGCCAGTGCCGGAACAACATAATTGCCGCTTTCATAGCCTTCACCGGTGAGAACATCACCACCAAAAATAATTTTGCCGCCTTCACGTTCAACTTCTTTCAGTGCATATTTGAAATCTTCCACTGAACCATTGTCAATTAGCGGACCAACAAGGGTTTTCTCGTCCAAAGGATTTCCAATTTTACCTTCAACCTGTTTGTATGCATTGACAAGGCGGTTTTTCACATCCTCGTAAATGTCTTCGTGAATGATCAGACGGCGGGTAGATGTACAGCGTTGTCCGGCTGTACCTACAGAACCGAATACAATGGCCGGAATAGCAAGGTCAAGGTCAGCACTTGGCGTTACAATGATTGCATTGTTACCACCGAGTTCGAGAATGCTCTTACCCAGACGTTCACCTACAATACCGCCAACACGTTTACCTACACGTGTGCTGCCTGTAACAGAGAACAGGGGAATGCGCTTGTCTGCTGCGAAATTGTCACCAAGAACAGAAGATTTGGCAATGCACAGATTGAAAATGCCTTCCGGAAGATCATTATCCTTCAGTACTTTTGCAATGATGTTTTGTACTGCGATGGCTGTCAGGGGAGTTTTTGATGATGGTTTCCATATTACTACATCACCGGCAATGGCTGCTATCATAGAGTTCCATGCCCATACGGCAACCGGGAAGTTGAATGCTGTGATGAGGCCGAGAACACCCAATGGCTGGTATTGATCCATAATGCGGTGCTCGGGACGTTCTGAGTGCATGGTGAACCCATTCAGAAGACGGCTCTGACCAACAGCGAAATCACAGATATCTATCATTTCCTGAACTTCACCAAGGCCTTCCTGGTAAATTTTGCCCATTTCATAGGCTACAAGCGCTCCAAGGTCATCCTTAGACTCTCGCAGAGCAAGACCTATCTGACGTACAATTTCACCACGCTGTGGTGCAGGCATAACACGCCATTCTTTGAAAGCAGACTGTGCTGCTGCCATAACTTCTTCGTATTCTTCAATACTAGCGTTTTTTACCTTGGCAATTTCTTTTCCGTCAATGGGCGTGTAAGAGCTGGTTACTGCACCTTTGCCCTCAAGCCATTTGTTTCCTGTTGTTACACCACTGTTGGTGTCTTTGATTCCCAGATTTTTTAATACTGATGTGATGTCAATCATGTTGTCGTGATTTTTAATGATTTGTCATTTATTGTTTCATAAGCAAAGATTAAAAAAAAAGTAACAATAATACCTGTCAGATGTCATTTTTTTGTTCGTGTTTTCGAGTTGTCAATCCGGAAACTTACCCGCATTTGATCATTGTATAGGTTTTGTAGTGGTGAAATTATTCAGTCAATGAGATTCCATGCCTCGAATTGTAGAAACATAATATGTTATTAAAATGTTAAAATCATCAAAAGTATAATAATGATGATTGTTTGCTGCATGTGGTGTGGTTTTGTTCTTTTGCCTTGCTTTTTCCTTTAGATTTGTTTGGAAGATGTGCAGAAAAATGGCTGCATATCGATGGGGGAGTTTCCTGACATAATATTTATTCTGATCTGTAATGAGGATATCTGTTATGGTTGAAAACTCAAAAAAATAAGTATAAGCTAAATTATTACATTATGAAATTTGCCGGAAGACTTGCGTTTATGGCTAAAGTGATTTTTTTCACTATCCTGATGGGATTTGCTGTAAACCTGTTTGCTCAAGAAAGCCAGGGAGGAACACCGCCCAGCTTTGAAGAAGGAAGATCAATCAATGCTGTGGACAATTACAGTGTTGATGAATTGACAATTTATCCACCCGATGTAGACGCATTGAGATTAGAGGATAAAAACCGTGGTAAAAACGGATTGCCTCCCCGCATCGGGATCAATGTTCCTGTAAATGCGGACATCAGTACCGCAGGTAGCTGGACCACACGTCCGGATGGTTCCAGAGTGTGGATACTGAAAATCAGTTCGGATGGTGCTCTTGCCATGAACCTGATTTTTGATGACTTCTACCTCGCGCCCGGAACAAAAATGTTTATGTATAATGAGAGTAAAAAGCAGGTACTTGGTGCTTTTACTCACAAAAACAACAGTGAACACGGACGATTTACTACAACAAAAATTCAGGGCGAAGTTGTTTATATTGAGTATTTTGAACCAGCTAAGACGGTTGGAACATCCCGTTTCCATATTCAGGATGCCGGGTATTTCTATAATGCCAGTAAGCAAATAGTGAGATTGAATGAAACCTATGGTGATGAGCAGGCTCAGGAAAAGACTGTTGGTGCATCTGATGATTGCCAGGTAAACATTAACTGCTCGCCTGTAGGAGATGACTGGCAGGATGAGAAACGTGGTGTCGCCAAAATTGATTTTCTGGCCGATGGCTCATGGTATATGTGTACCGGATCACTTGTAAACAATACTGCATACGATGAAACACCATACTTTCTGACAGCTTTTCACTGTGGTGCTGCTGATGCATCCGATACCGACTTGCTAAGCTGGGAATTTCGCTTTAATTATGAATCTCCTGATTGCACAGATCCGGCTACCGAACCGGCTACTGATGACATTATCGGTGCAACGCGTATCGCTGAAGGAAATATCAGTGGCGGTTCTGACTTCTTTTTACTTCAACTCGAATCCACACCTGATGGAACCTACTCACCATATTATAATGGATGGGATAATTCAGGGAACACATCACCTACCGGAGTTGGTATTCATCACCCGGCGGGGGATATCAAAAAAATATCAACCTACGGTTCAATATCACCTTCTGGTAACAACAACATTGGTGGCGATATTATGGCTGCCAATTCTTCATGGTCCGTTACCTGGGAATCCAATGATAACGGATGGGGCGTAACGGAAGGTGGTTCATCCGGATCTCCTTTGTTTCGTGACAATGGACTGCTTATTGGAACACTGACAGGTGGTTCTTCCTTCTGTGATGATCAAACAGCAGCAGATTATTATGGCCGCTTTGAATACCACTGGAATTCAAATGGCACCACAGATGCAGAACAACTGCAACCCTGGCTGGATCCCGGCAATACCGGGGATAATACAGTTCAGGGATACGACCCTTTTGCAACTGCACCTCCTACCGTGGCTTTCTCCGCAGACAGGTACAATATCCTCGAAGGTGATGCTGTGAACTTTTCCGATGAATCCCTGTCGCCAAGCGGTCCGATTACTGCATGGGACTGGACATTCAATGGGGCTACACCTGCAAACAGTACAGATGAAAATCCTGCCGGCATTATTTATAATACGGCAGGTACTTATGATGTTGGCCTTAGTGTTACCAATGCTAACGGAACATCATCCGAAACAGAAACCGATATGATCAATGTACTTGATCCTTCTGTGACCACCTGCGACACGTTATCACAGTGGTGCTGTAATCCTTCAGTATATACCAGTGCCGAAGGTTATGTGTCAGGTACAAATGAATACGATATTCAGGAAGTTGCAGAATATTTTCCGGATGCATATCCTTACAATACCATTACCGGAGCACGCTTCTACTTTGCCCAGGTAACAAGCGGTACAAATCCTGATATCACTTTTAAAGTATACAGCGATGATGCCGGTCAACCCGATCAGGTGCTCACATCAACTACTGTCTCTTTGAGTACCATTGAAACGGCATACAATGCGGATGGTTATTACGATCTTGTACTACCTGAATCTGTAGCCTATCCGGACAACGCATTCTATATTGGTTTTACTGTGCCTGCAACTCAGGCAAGCGGTGATACCATTGCATTGGTCACCAACGATGATGGTGATTCAGATGCAAATACCGGCTACAGCCTGTATGATGGTACATGGGAAACATTTTCTGCATGGGGTATGACACTCCAGAATATGGTTTTTCCCAATGTTTGTCATGATGTGTCACTTGCACCAGTGGCCGCCTTCGAAGCTGTGCCACAGATGGTGAATGCCGGGAATACAGTCGATTTTACCGACCAGACATTCGGCGGAACACCCGATTCCTGGTCATGGACATTTGATGGAGGTACCCCGGGAACTTCAACAGATCAAAATCCTACAGTTACATATGATACGCCCGGTGTTTACAATGTCAGCCTGACAGTAAGTAATGCAAACGGTTCAGATACAAAAACTGCAAACGGATACATCACTGTGGTGGATCCAAATACCTGTTCGTGTGATCAGTTAAGTCATGTGATTGGAGGTGAAATGCTTTATACTGTAGCCGAAGGTGAGTATTTGGCCGGAACAAACAATTACGAAGATGTGGCTAAAGCTGAATTTTTTGATGATTACGGAGCCGCTGATAATCTGGAAGGAGCATATTTCTCCTTTGGCGCAGTTGACGTAACAAATGCCGGAACGGACATTACTTTTAATGTCTGGGCTGCTGATGGTGGCGCTAGTGGCGCTGGTGATCATACATTTTCTCCGGGAACAATTATAGCAACCACAACCGTACCCATTACCACAATTGAAAATGATATTGCTAATGGCGATTCAACTTATATCGCATTTGATCCACCCATGGCAATTACAGGGGATTTCTTCCTTGGATTTGAAATTCCTTCACCTGCAAGCTTAGATGATGCCATCGGTCTGAAAACAGGCGCTCAGGATGCCGGAACCGATGACGGTTGGGAACAGTGGAACGACAACGATTGGTATTCAATGAGTGAAGCCGGATGGGAAGGCTCATTTAATATGGCCATTTACCCGGTTGTTTGTACCGAAGGAGCTCCTTTGCCTGAATTTTCTGTAGATAATAATACAATAATGGCAGGTGGTACAGTCAACTTTACCGACATGAGTACCTGTGGTGCAACATCATGGGACTGGACATTTGATGGGGGAACCCCGGCAAACAGCACAGATCAGAATCCATCTGTTGTTTATAATACTGCCGGGGTTTACGATGTTTCTTTGGTTTCAAGCAATGCACAGGGTAGCAACCCCATGCTGAAATCGAATTACATAACTGTATTGCAGCCCATCGTCTGGTGGGATTTCCCCGACAACCCGGATGATGCACTTTCCGATGGTGGTATTGCTGCCAACGATGGTACCAAATCACTTACCGTTGTCGGTGGCGTAGATGCTCCGACCTTTGATGCTGGTGGTGCTACTACCCAGGCTGCTGAAGCCAGTGGCTGGGATGCAGGTGCCAACACCAAAGCATGGGTGGTTGAGTTTGAAACAACAGATTATGCCAATCTGAAATTATCATCAAAACAGTCCGGCGATAACAGGTCTCCGCAGGATTTTAAGGTGCAATATAGTCTGGATAATACAAACTGGACGGATATTCCCGACGGAACAATCACAATAGGACAAGACTGGACAAGCGGGGTTATAAATAGTCTGGCTTTGCCTGCTGAATGTGAAAACCAGGCAAGTGTTTATATCCGCTGGATTATGACCTCAAATACAGGGCTTGGTGGAAATATCATCGGAAACAGATCAAGTTATATTGATGACATCTATGTTATTGGTGAAATGGCTTCTGTTCCGCCAATAGCTGATTTTGAAGCTGACCAGACAAGCCTGTGTGAAGAGGAAACAGTAAATTTTACAGATTTGTCATCAGAATCTCCTTCATCATGGTCATGGACTTTCAGCGGAGGGACACCTGCTACAAGTACAGATCAGAATCCTTCAGTTGTTTACAGTACAGCCGGCACCTATGAAGTTTCTCTCTCGGTAACCAATTCAGCCGGAGGTGATACGGAAACAAAAACCGGGTACATTACTGTTGAAGCCGCACCTACAGTTACTGCTGCCAATGGTGGTGATGTCTGTGAGGGTGAAGATATTTTCCTTTCTGCGACAGGCACTGGCGGTGACGCCTGGGAATGGACTGGCCCGGACAGCTACAGCAGTACCCTTGAAGATCCTTCAATTGTTTCTGCTTCCCTTTCTATGGCCGGAGACTATACAGTGACTCATACCAATACAACAACAGGCTGTTCTGCTCAGGCAACAACAAGCGTCGCCGTAAATGCAAATCCAACTGTGAACACTGCCAACAACGGGCCTCTCTGTGAAGGTGATGATTTGTTACTCGATGCTACATCCGGAACTACCGGCCTGGATTTTGCATGGTCAGGTCCCGATGGATTTACCAGTACACTTGAAGATCCATCCATTACTTCTGTTACAACTGCGGCGGATGGTAACTATACTGTCGTCGCTACTGATCCGGGCACCGGATGCTCCGGGCAGTCAACCACTTACGCATTCGTGAATGACAATCCGACACTGACGGCTTCCAATACAGGGCCGTACTGCTCAGGTGAAGATATCCAGCTCAACGCAGACGGCTCAGGTGGTACAAGTTACAGCTGGACTGGTCCTGACGGATTTACCAGTACCAGCGAGAATCCACTCATCGCAACTTCAACCACAGCAATGGCTGGAACATATACCGTGGAGCTTGAAAATACCACCACCGGCTGTATTACAACAGCAACAACCGATGTTATCGTTGATCAGACACCGGATATCACCGCTGCGAACGGTGGCCCGGTTTGTGAAGGTGCCAACCTTACACTCAGTGCTACAACAAGCATGACAGGTATGGACTTTGACTGGAGTGGTCCCGATTCTTATTCAAGTACTGATGAAGACCCGGTAATT
>JBKGYK010000042.1:0-28054 GCA_046546095.1 Bacteroidales bacterium | reverse complement strand
GGGAGCATCCTGATATACATTTATCATATCCAAAAGAACCAAATTATTTTAATACAGACTTTTCAAAAAAGCAACGGAAATTTGAAAGCAAGACATTGTATTTAAATCAGTGTTTTTATAAAGCCAGGGAGAATAAGATAGCAGGGGAAGCCACCGTTTGGTATTTATATTCAAAGGATGCTGTTCCCAATATTCTGGAATTTAATCCCGATGCCAGGTTTATTGTTATGCTCAGGAATCCTGTTGATTTGGCTTATGCTATCCATTCGAAACAGATATCGCGAAAAGTCAATGAAAACATAGAAGATTTTGAAACAGCATGGCGCTTACAGGAAAAACGATTGCAAGGAGAGCATCTTCCCTCGACCCACCGTGATCCAAAATTGGTGCAATACAAAGAAATTGCAATGCTGGGAAAACAAATGCAGCGATTGTATTCTTATGTGGATAAAGAACGGGTAAAAGTTATTCTTTTCGATGATTTCAAAGCAGATAACAAATCTGTGTATGAAGATACATTGAAGTTTTTAGGTATATCCACAGATAATCGTCAAAATTTTCCGGTAATTAATTCGAATAGCAGATTTCGATTCCGGTGGATGGCAAAAATGTTCAGTATTATCGGAATCAGTACTCCCTATGTTCTGTTGTTGAAGCGCAAACTTGGGATACCTGAAGGATATAGTTTGTTTCGTGCCCTGAACAAAGCTCAGGTAACATACGAAAAACGAAAACCACTCAATAAAGCATTCAGAAATGAATTGGTTCAAACCTTTAAAGATGATATTGTGTTATTGCAATCTTTAATTGATCGGGATCTTACACATTGGCTGAAATAATCTACTGTTAAGTCAAATACGACGCATATGTTTAAGGTGTTTTTTTCAAAAAAAAAGCATAGCCATAGTTACGTGAGTCTTTTGGGTAGTGTACCAAAAAGTAGATAACCTATTTTTTAAATGTAAACCTGGAGATTAAGTTTGAAAACTCGGGATCTATATTGCTGTATTTTAAGTATAGAAAAAAGCAAAGGATGATAAAAGCATTTCTCAGGATGATATCAAGAGCAAGGTTAAATTCAGGTATAAGCCATGATAAACATAGTATCACCATTGATATGAACAAAATTGATAAATGAATATAACCAAAAGGTTGCAAACCAAATTGTCGCCAAATGAATACCCATCGAAATACCCAGGCTGCAAAATAAGTAGATGCTGTAGCTATTGCAGCCCCGGTTATGCCAAGGAGAGGAATTAATATTGCATTTAAAACAACAATCAAAACAATCATGGTAAACATTACAGCCGAATGAAGCCTGTAAAATTTCGAGTATAAGATCATTTGATTGCTTATTCCCGATGCCAGATTTAAAATAAAAGCAAGCGAAATAAAGAGTACAACCCATTTCCCCTGAGCATACTGTTCTGGCAATATACGAAACACATTATGTATGTTTGCCCACAAAAATACAAACAATATAACCCCCATCAATAACATGGAAACAGAGGTTTTGTAATAGATATCCCGGACTCTATTGTTATCCTTTTGTTTAAAAGCATCTGACAATATGGGAGTGGAAATTCTACGCATGGCCTTACCGGGAATCAGTATCATTGAGCCAAAAAAGAAGGCGATGGAGTATATTCCGGCTGCATCCAGATCAAGAAAATGATTTACCATGTATTTATCAATATTTAGCATGGCTATGCTTGAAAATCCAGAGATCAGTCCAAAAAATGCAACGTCTGCCATTTTTTTATAAAAACCTGATTTGACTTGATTGACAGATCCCGATAATCTGAATTCACCAATATAAAGCAAGTGAAAAAACATTAAAATCATAGGTGATGCAAAAGACAGCACATACAAATTTAAAAAAGTTTGAAAATCAATGAGTTTGAAATAATACAAACCAAGGTTGAAAAGGTTGAAAACTCTCAACAACAAATCCTTAAAAAAAGCAGCCGTACTCGCGCGGTAAATTGTCCTGTAAAATCCGTCAAACAATAGATGAAAAAGGGCGGCCAGCATGAGAGGGATTAGGTAATAAATGTTTTCTGCCAGCAAAGGAGATTTATCGATATTGTTTGATATCAATCTGTCCTGCATGGAAAAGAAAATGGCCAGACACAAGGCAAATCCCACAAATCCAACCAACAAAAGCAATTTTAAAAAGCCGTTGTGTTTTTTGTCTTTTGTTTTAAAATAGGGAAAAAACCGCAATGTTGCCTTGACAAATCCAAGACTCCCCACTTGAGACATCATAACAGCCATAGCAACCAACACATTTATTAAACCGATCTGGTTGGTATCAAGAAGCAATGGCATTAAAAAGCCAACGTTGATAAACCCAATGGCTGCACCAAGGTATGAATATACCGATCCCTTTATGCTTTGTCGTGCTATTATGCCCATCTTGTCAGTATTCCCAGTTGCCTTTGTCAATGTCCAGTATGCAGGCAGAAAGCAACTCAATGCTTCCCAGTACATCTTTTTCATGCACCGACTCAACCACCTGATGAATGTGGCGTGTGGGGATTGAGATGGCCCCGGCAATGGCACCGCTTTTATTCATCCGCTGAATGAAAGCAGTATCGGTGCCTCCGGCTGCCATGATTTCTGTCTGGTATTTGATTTTGTTTGAGTTAGCTGTTTCCTTCATGTAGCGAATCATACGTTCATCTGCTACAGCCATGGAATCCATGAGTTTTATTGCGGTACCTTCACCAAGCTTTGAAACCATTTCATGAGCCTGAGCTCCGGGAACATCAAAAGCAATGGTGGTATCTACTGCAATGCCAAAATCAGGCTCAATTTCCAGAGCTGCGACGTGTGCACCACGAAGGCCAAGTTCTTCCTGCACGGTGAATACAGCATACAGATCATAAGGCAGGGATTTGCCCTTAAGCTGCTTTAGGCTTTCAATCAGTACAAATACAGACACCCTGTTGTCCATTGACTTTCCGTTGATGCAATCGCCCATGCGGATACAATCACGTTCGCGGGTAACCGGAGTGCCGGGTTCAATAATCTCTTCCACAGCTTCTTTTGTCATGCCTGTATCGATGAAATAATCCTTGATTTTGGGATTTTTCTTTTTTTCTTCATCGTCCATTACGTGGATTGGTTTGGAACCCATCACACCAACAATATCCTTTTTGCCATGCAGCACAACGCGCTGGGATGTGAGTGTTTTGGGATCAAATCCGCCAAGAGTAGTAAAACGAACAAAACCATGATCGTCAATATGGGTAACGATAAAACCTATTTCATCCATATGGGCTGCAACCATGAGTTTTTTGTTTGTTTTACCCTTAATATGTGCTGTGAGGTTGCCCATATTATCTATGGTGATTGTATCAGCGATGCCTTCAATCTCTTTCTTAATGATGTTTCTGATAGGAGTTTCAAAACCACTGACACCAGGGGTTTCACTGAGCTTTTTCAACAAGTTGAAATCCGGATTTTCCATAATGTTTAGATCATTAATTTTTGAATTAGTGCTTTGCCGGGGGATTCAATGCGACTGGCAATGATGATATCCTGTTCCCGGTTTAGCAGACTGAGAATATTATCTGTTTTGTTGCCCGGCAGATCAAAAATCTGAAGAAAATAATCAAATTGCCTGTATTTTTTCTCCAGAAAACCATTCTCCGACCGGTTGGCAACAAGTCTGTAAACGGTTTCATCAGCCTGATTGGTATGTTTATAACACTCAAATTCTCCGGGGTTTTCCCGTTTTTCATCCCAGATTTTCACTGAATCACTCCTTTTGAGATGAATATCCAATGCCTGATTGATAAGCCAGGAAAGCCTGTAGGCATCTTCACTGCTTGCCAGTGCGATCAACACAAAATCCAGCTCAGGCTGATATTTTAATCGTTTGTCTTTATTCACAATCATTGTTTCTTGCGGGTAAAGATACGATTAAGTAGATAGTTTTTCAAGCGCTGATTTGGCTGCCGTTTGTTCTGCTTCTTTTTTTGACCAGCCTTTGCCTTCAGAAATAAAATTGCTGTTAATGATAATGTTGGATTTGAAATGGGGGGTATGTTCGTTTTCCTCAATATGTTCAAAAGTGTCAAAATACAATTTCCATTTTTTTTCCTGAACCAGATGGAAGAGACTGGATTTATGATCATAAGTACCCCGGGCTGTGTTCTTTTCGTTGAAATGCGGGATGAACTTTTTACGTAAAAAATGCCTGCACTGTTTGTATCCATAATCCACGTATATGGCACCTATCAGCGCTTCCAGTGCATTTCCATAAATGCTTTCACTTTTTATGCAGGTTTCGGCTTTGACAATGAGTAATTTATCAATGCCCATATTGATGGCAATTTTATTCATGGATTTGCGCTTCACCATACTGGAACGTATCCTTGTGAGCATTCCTTCTTCCATTCCGGGATAGGTGTTATACAGGTAGTCAGATATTACGGCATCCAGTATGGCGTCACCGAGAAATTCCAGGCGTTCATTATTGAGTCTTTGTTTCCCCAGACTTATGCTGGCGGACCTGTGCCGTAAGGCAGTTTGGTAAAGGCTGAGTTTTTTTGGGTAAAACCCCAATACGGTTTTATAATGATTGTACACTTGCCTTAGTTTATGATTGTAAAAAACCATAAACATATTTTTCAGGCTGGGACAATACACAGGTAAAACTATTTTTCGAAAGCTTTGAACAGGACAGAAGTATTGTGTCCACCAAAGCCAAAGGTATTACTCATTGCATAATTGACTTTCCTCTCCTGTGCTTTATTCAGGGTGAGGTTAAATCGTTTGTCAATGTTTTCATCCCACTCATGATGATTGATGGTAGGTGGCACCATATTGTTCCGGATAGACAGTACGCTGGTGATTGATTCCAGTGCTCCTGCTGCTCCCAGCAAGTGTCCTGTCATGGATTTGGTAGAGCTTACATTCATTTCAAATGCATGATCTCTGAAAATTTTGTGAATGCCTTTCAGCTCAGCCACATCACCTATGGGAGTTGCTGTGCCGTGTACATTGATGTAATCCACTTTGTCCGGGTTAATTTTGGCATCATCCAGCGTTCTTTTCATCACCAGTGCAGCTCCGTTTCCTTCCGGATCGGGTGCTGTTACATGATGTGCATCAGCTGCCATACCGCCGCCGATAATTTCAGCCAGGATGGGAGCTCCGCGCTTTACTGCATGTTCATACTCTTCAAGTATGAAAGCTCCGGCACCTTCTCCCATGACAAAACCGTCCCGGGTAGCACAGAATGGCCGTGATGCAGATTTGTATTCATCATTGTTTCTGGAGATAGCCTGCATCGATCCAAAACCACCAAGCCCGGCTTCATTAATGGCTGCTTCTGAGCCACCGGTAACAAAAGCGTTTGCTTTACCCAGGCGGATATAATTGAAGGCATCAATGAGGGCATTGGAGGATGATGCACAAGCAGATACCGTGGCAAAATTTGGCCCGCGGAAACCATATTTCATGCTGATATGCCCTGCGGCAATATCAGAAATCATTTTAGGAATGAAGAATGGACTGAAGCGTGGCTTCATATCATTATTGACAAAATTTTTCATTTCATCAATAAGTGTGTCCAGACCGCCAATACCGGAGGCCCAGATCACACCAATTTCATCCTTGTCCACACTGTCATCAGAAATCAGGCCTGAAGCTTCTATGGCTTCAGCAACTGATACCAATGCATACTGTGTGAAGCGATCCATTTTACGAATCTCTTTACGATCAAAGTGTTCTTTGGGATCGAAGTTTTTTACCTCACAAGCAAAACGGGTTTTGAAAAGAGACGCATCAAAATGCGTAATCCAATCACTACCTGACTGGCCTTGTACAATTGCATCCCAATAATCAGAAATATTATTGCCCAAAGGGGTAATAGCGCCAATACCAGTAACAACAACTCGTTTAAGATCCATAAAATGAAGATTGAAAGTTAATTACATTTCTTACTTAGCATTTTCCTCAATGTACTTAATTGCATCTCCTACAGTTGCAATTTTTTCAGCTTCCTCATCAGGGATTGAGATATCAAATTCTTTTTCAAATTCCATGATAAGCTCAACGGTGTCCAGAGAGTCTGCTCCCAGGTCGTTTGTGAAGCTGGCTTCAGGGGTTACTTCGTTTTCGTCAACTCCTAATTTGTCAACGATGATACTTTTTACTCTTGATGCAAAATCAGACATAGTTCTAAATTTATGTTAATACTACAAATTTTGAGTTCACTTTCTTTTTTAATTGAGCTTACAAAGAAACAAATTTAATAATTATAATTCCAAATAAATATGCATTTTTTTGATAAGAGATTTATGGTTTACTTTGAAAACTAAATGTTTGCCATGAAAAAAATAGCCATTTTAGCCTCCGGTTCAGGGAGCAATGCTGAGAACATTGTGCGGCATTTTGTTGGTAATGAGCATGCGGGGGTAAAGTTGATTGTCAGCGACCGTGAAAATGCCGGTGTACTGAGCCGTGCAAAACGCCTCAATGTTGACGGGTATTATATCAGCCGGAAAAGCATGAGAGAAAGTAATCAGTTAATGGATATGCTGCATGATTATAAAATCGACGTAATTGTGCTTGCCGGTTTTCTGGCGCTCATACCATCCGAATTGATTCAGGCATTTGATCATCGGATAATCAACATCCATCCTGCTTTGTTACCAGCCTACGGGGGGAAGGGAATGTATGGAGTTAGGGTTCATCAGGCGGTGATTGAGAACAATGAAACCGAAAGTGGTATCAGCATACATTATGTGAATGAAAAATACGATGAAGGGAATATTATCCTGCAGGCAAAATGCCCTGTATATAAAAGTGATGATACTAATAGTCTGGCCAATCGTATCCATAAACTGGAATACCGCTATTATCCGCAAGTTATTGAGCAGCTCATTGAGATGGCTTTAGTCTGAATCGCCAGGGAATGTTTTTCCAGTAGTCTCCCGCATAGTCGATACCAACGCGGGGAAGTCTGTCATAATCCGGCTTCATTCCATCGTCAAGTAGTGCAATGCGACCGGGTTTATACAGTTTTTCGTAATTGAAATCCCCGCTCATGCCCAGAGCTTTGCTGCTGCGGCCTGGCCCCTCAATAGTTTCAAGACATCTGATTAGGGCAGCCTGTGGTTCTCCTTCATCGCCTGCTACTATATTGGTCATCCAGTGCATTCCGTATATTAGATAAATGTAGAGAATCCCACCGGCATGATACATGGGGTCGGTGCGTTTGGTTCTGCCTTTTCTGGCATGACAGGCCAGGTCATCCTCTCCCCGGTAGGCTTCTGTTTCTGTGATGCGGAAATGCTGAATGCCCCTGCTTGTGTTTATGGCAATAATTTTGCCCAACAGTGCAGGCGCCATATCCAGGACATCCTGCAGGTAAAAAGCCTGATGAACTATTTTGCTGTCCGGAAAATCAGGTTTTGCTGACTGCATTAATACATGATTTTATCTTCAAAATCTTTCCAGCTTTTGAACACGCTTTCGGCATCTTTTTGCATCATTTGCCTGGTGGGGATGGTACGTTCACGAATGGTTTTCCCCAGTTCATCATAAATGAATTCATCGCTGAAACCGGCACCTGCGGCTTCTTTTCTCCCTGATGCAAAATACAACTTTTCCAGCCGCGCCCAGTAAATTGCGCCCAGGCACATGGGACAAGGCTCGCAGGAAGAGTATATTTCACAACCTGACAAGTCAAAAGTCTTCAGCTTATCACAGGCCTTGCGGATGGCATTTACCTCAGCATGGGCTGTAGGGTCGTTGTTTCGTGTTACTTCGTTGACAGCTTCGGATATGATTTCACCGTCTTTTACAATGACTGCTCCAAAAGGACCATTTCCTGATGGAATGTTATCTTTTGCCAGTTGAATGGCTTTTTTCATGAATTTCTCCTGAAACATAGTACGATGATTGATTCCCCACAAAAATAGTGAATAAAAGAATGCAATAAAAGTAGAACCTGTAAACGTTTCGAGGCTGTCTTCATTTAGCATACTCAGGCTGGCAATGATGAAAAAGGAGGCAAAAAGGAAATTTTTCATCCCTTTTTTCCGCATAACAGGAATGATCCATCCCATGAGAAACAAAACAAAACCAAAGATGCCAAAGCTTATTAGCATAGTCAGGTATTGATTGTGTGTTCTCCGCCGAAACTGGGGTAGCAAAGGAGAATTGTCCTTGCGGTACTGGTGTTTAAAAACGTCGTTTACATCTCCTGTGCCAATGCCTGTTAATAAATTATCACGTGCAATGTGCCAGCCTGTTTCAAGATATACTACCCGCTGTATCAGTGATTTGCCGGAGGGGTTGCCTCCGTGCAAGTAAATGTGCATTTGCCATATCAGAGCGTAGAGCCTGGAGTTGATGCCTTGTTTGTCAATAAACCTTACATTGGAAATTCCGGATTCTATTGCCTGTATTTCTTTTTTGCTGAGATTGTTGACTGCTTCAGCATCTTTAAATTCACCTTTGGAAGTCAGGTAACGGATCAATATATGTTTTATCTCATATCCATTTTGACTTAAGGAATCATATTTGACCTCACTTCGCCGATTCCAGGCTTTCTCAAGTTCGTCAAAGACGATAAAGTGATAAACATAATTTCCGTTTTCTATAATTTGTGAATGTAGATTATGCTGATAAGGGTTTCCTTGCCTGGTTTTTATGTCTAAAGTTTCGGGGTAGGCTTTTTCCGGATGGTAAAATGAATGTATCTGGTAGAAAAGGTAGGCGCCAATGATCAGGGGCAGGGCGATCATCAGAGAAATCAATGCTGTTTTGATCCTTTTGTTTTTGAGCTTATGGAAATTGATGAGTGTCAGGATGAAAAATGTCAGCAGGGTGATAATCAGACCTGTAAGCACCTGCAATACCACCATGGCAGCAAGATTGAATGCGATGCTGAAGACATACACAGCCCGAAGTTTTGTATTTATCGTTTTCCCAATGTACCAGGCAGCGATGAATATTGATAAGGACATCATCAGGCTTAATCTGATGTGATTGATGAAGGGAGAAAAATTCCTGGTATCCTGTGAACCTTCACCAATGATCCCGCCCCAGGAGAGAAATACGAAAATCCCGGAAACAAAAATTGCCAGCAAAAAAATATGGAGAATAATATTTCGGCTTAACCTGTTGAAAGCAGGCATGGAAGCAAAAATCAGTGGCAGGATTAATAATGGCAGCTTTTTTCTTAAATCTTCCGTGGCATAATCAAAATTGCTGGTGTTCCACAACCATACAAGATGTAAAACATAGATGAGGAGAAACCAAAACACTTCCTGATTGACAGCGAGTCTCTTTTTGTAAGGGAAAACAAAAAATCCTGTCAACCAACTCAAGCTGATCAGCATGATGGCGTTACTTGTGGCGAAATAGGAGAAGGGCATGCTTGCAGCCAGCAAGCAGACAGATATAAGATAAATCAGCTTGAGGGGTCGTTCAAGCGGCTTTGATTTTGTCATATGCATTGATTATCTGCTATTGCTTTTAAAAAAGCGACTCAGATTTTATTTCCTTGTATCCGAAGACCAGGTTGCAGCCCATTCTGATATTAACATTCCTTGTGGATTGTGGCATCAGGGCAAGCAGATTGTCTGTGACAAGATAGTATTGCAAAAATGCGCCTCTGAGGGTAATACCCAGACCAATATTGTTGTATTTGTTATCCATCATTGAATAGGAAAGGTGCGCTGTTGCCCAGTCTGTGAGGTCTGAATTCGCTGAAACCGTAAAGCTGTGCATTAGTGTTTTTCTGTAAAATTCCATTCGATAAAGTGCACCAAAATCAAGCATGTCATGGAAATGATACTTGCCACCAAGGTAAACATCTGTGGGTAACCAGGTTGTGTAACTGTTGTCCTGGGCATTCGGAGCAAAAATGTTGATAACTGAATCTTCAAATTCTTCCATGCTTTCTTCAAATTCTTCATCACTTTCGAAGAAATCTACTTCAATACCCCGGAAACTGAATGTACCGTCTGAGGAGAGGACAAATGGGTTGCTGTTCCAGCTGATAAATCCCAGATCATTGACACTGAAATAAGCCGTAAAATCATTCAGAAAAGTGTAGCTGGCTCCCAGGTCGAGACCAAAACCGGGGTTGCTGAAATTAAAAGCATAGGACAAAGGATTGTATGTGTCCATATCCGGGAAATCCGGCTCAATACTTGTGCTGTCACCTTCATGGTAATATTCCCAGTCCACCGGGCTGTTGGTCTGGATGCTCATGTTGGCATTGGTTGTTAAAGTGTAATCATCAGGATCGGTATAGAGCGTGAGTTCATCTATATCTGTTTGCACATTGGACATGCCAAATAAAATTTTAGCCCGGCCTCCGATATGAAGATCATCCATCAGCTCAGTACTGAATCCGCCGGCAATTTCACGGTAATGCGAAAAGTGAAATCCCAGATCGGTGAGTACCACTTTTTCGTTCTGATCCTTAAAATGTCCGTTACCATACCAGGCCAGTTCAAATAAATCCTTGGGGAGGCTTAGCCCGGCATCAATTTTTTCAGTGATGTTGAACGTCAGATAAACGTCATTTTTTGTTTTGATTCCAACATGGACCAGATCAATATGAGTCTGCATCTGGATATGGTTTGTTGTTTTCATCTTATCCAGCAGATTCTGAGGATCATATACCAGTGAATCGGATTGATCTCCTGTGCCGTGGTGGATGAAATCATTGTACTGGAAACCATTGCTGGATATGTTCATGTACATGGTTGGCGGAACCTGCCCAAGAACAGGTAGCAAGAGGCCACCAATGGTGAGATCATAATCTGAATTAACTGAGGGATTCATGTAAGTGGTCTGGCTTACGCGATTCATGTGGTAAAACGTCTGACCCTGTTGGGCAATGGCCACTGAAGAAATCAGGAGCATGCCTGTTATTAAGCCGGAATATTTTTTGAAGTTATGCATGGCAAATGTTTTTCAATTCAATTGGATTCTTTTATTCTTCTTCAGTATTGAGTGTGTCCAGATCTATCTCCACATCAAGATCAGCTTCAACGGCAATGTTGAAATCCACACCGTATTCAGGGAAAACCTTGATGAGTTCGTCTTCGCTTGCGTTGGTTGTAGATGCACTGGCTTTATAAAGCAGGTATTTTGTTGACATGATTTTATCCAGCATTTCACCGGTTACTGAAATTTCTGTGCTTTGCATGGATTTGCTGATTACTTTGCCGTCATTGTCGATTTCTGCAGATTTCAGGATGCGGTTGTCAGGGTCTTTTATTATGGAATCAAGGATGACATGATCCTCATCCATGAAATATGCCTGGGCAAGTGCTTCAACAGGTAAACCATTGTCAATATTTAATCTCAGCATCAGCCGCTTGATCATGCCGGGATCTTCAAATTCTTCTTCCAGGTTTAAGTCTGTTGTGTCCAATCCATGGAAACGGTCAATATAACCCCATAAAGGTAATTCTACCTGCACATCGGCAATAAACCGTGAGTCATCCCAGACAAAATTTTCATGGCTGGCTTCCCCTCCGGGATTGGTGTGAGCATGAGCTATAAACTTAACCCAGGCCGGGCGCTGTTGTATTACTTCCCTGATATTACTGTTGTCATGGTTTAGCTCCAGACTGTCCTCCACAAAAGTGCCAAACTGGGAAGTGTATGTCATGTTGTATGGATCCAGTGAGTCCATGGGAAGGCCGGCGCCATAATCGAGTATGTTGTAATGCTGATTGTAATAACTCGAGTAAGCAATGACTGAATCAAAATAAAAATTGGTTGGAATACCATAAGAATTGCGGTAGTTAACCTTGAATTTGGGGTCTTCAAACCAGAAGTCATCGATTTCCCATTCATCTCCCGGATCAAACAGGTCAATGTTGATTTTACCGCTCTCATAAATCAGGGTATTGTGTCCGAAATAACCAAACATGGCTTCGTGATCCGGTTCCAGCAGATCTGCCTGCAATTCAAGGCTTCCTGAATTGTCTCCTCCGGAATGAATGATCGTCATACTTACTTCTACCGGAATTTCATTATAACCCAGTGCAGTTTGGGTTAAATCCACATGATATCCGACCACGCTGTTATCCAGGCTTTGATCAGAGCTGCCATAAGGAAGCAGATTCAATGTATCGGTGAATGCGGATCCGTTTTTTGTTACAGTGGGAAATCTCAGTATTAATTCTATAGCGTGCTGGTAAGTAGAAACAGCCGCCAGTGATAGTTTGCCGTGGTCAAGCCATATGCTGTCAATTTCTGCATCGGGGTTAAAAAGATCAAACTCCAGGTCATAGGTGTAATTGACTGTCATCTGGTCACCACTGCCAAAACCGCTGAAATCAATATCAGAGCTGGAGATGGTTTTTTGCAGCTGCTGATTGCCGATATCCATAATTTCAGAAACAGTATCTGATTCAGCAGCTTCAAAATACATGAGAGATAGATAGCCATCTTCATTAATCTGAAGTCTCCCTACCGAATCATATGCGTTGAGACCGTCAACCATTTCCAGACTACCAAAAGCAATAGGTGCTGCCAGGCTTGGCTCCCAGTGAACCTCGTTGGTGAGCTTGTCAAAATCAAAACTATCCTTAATGCAGGAATGAGTGATGACAATGCTTCCCAGAATTATCAGAGTAATGAATAAGTTGCGTAAATGTTTCATAATCAGGTTATTTTACTTCGTAATTATACAAAAAATAATTGTTGCCTCCAACAAACAAGTTAAAATTATTGTTTCCGGTGCTTAGATGTGTGATGCTGAAAGGGCTGATCCCTGTCAGAGGAAACCCGGGATGTAGCTTTCCGTCAGCATTTATAAGATATATTAAACTGCTCTCTTTGTCAACAATTCCGATTTTCCGGTTTTTTGAAGAAAATGCGTAAAAACCGGGGGATTCTTTTATGTCATTGTCGAATTTGTAGTTGAGTATTTGTTTTTTTGACTGACTGTAAACATCCAGGTGATCTTTGTCAAGAAAGATATAATCCGGATTGCGGTCTCCGTCAAGATCCCTGAACATAAAATAATGTTCATTGCTGTATTCTCTGATATGTGTTGAATCAATTGTGCCGTCCATATACAAACTCATTACTGTTCCCCGCTTGTTGGTTGTTACAAGGCGGGATTTGGTTTTATCCGGTTTTTCTTCAAAGTAAAACCGGTTATTGGTAGATGCAGCGAACTGCTGTTTTGGTTGCAAACGTGTTTCACCCCGGCGGTTGAGGAGATATATCCGGTACTTGTCATGAAAAACAATATAATCATTTTTTCCGTTGCGGATATGCTGAGGGGTTTGTCTGACGGCATATTCTGATTGCTCAAATTCCCAGCCCGGTACAAGGTTCCCCTCCTTGTTGTACATATAAACAACCCTGTTCTCTGCGGGTACCAGAATACGGTATCTACGGTTGTTGTCGTAGTCAAACAATGCCAGTCCGCAGCTTGCCGGTGACCGTAGGTTAACCGGAAAACGTTCCACATGATTGCCCATTCTGTCAATCAGATATATGCGATTGCGGGTGTTGAAAAGATACTGCAGTTTGTCATTTCTGTATCTGTCAATCTGATAGACATCGCTTATGATGGGCTCATTCAATGGCATTTTCCAAAGAATATGACCTTTGCGGTTAATCAGGTAGATGTTGTTTTTTTCATCCTGAATGAATAGTTCTTTTTCCCCGCTTTTATGGTTCTGTACTATCTTTGGTTTCATTGTCATGGCTGTATCAAGGCGACTTTCCCAAATGGTGTGAGGTTTGTCGTGTTGATACTTTCGGTGCTTGATGGCGACATTATGATACACCATGTCATCACTGACAATTTGTTGGATGGCAATTTGCTGATGTTTTTGTATCACCTCTTTGGCCATGTTCGCCTTCTTTGAAACTCCGGGGTTCAGCAACATATTAAGCCACGAAAATCCCAGGCTTGTGTTCAGGTAAAAATAAGTCTGATATTCACGCGAAAGATTTTGTTTGAATTCCTGATAATGTTTGTTTTTGGCAATGCTCCGGTTGAGAAGGTAATCATTTAACAATCGCTTTAGAGAATTTGTATCCGAAGCAAAAATGATGGTGTTTTCAAGCAAAACACAGTACTCGGGATTTGCAGGCGCAAAAAAACTGCCGAACAATATCTCCGGCCAGTTGGTGATGGGAAACCGATATACAGTATATGAGTGTGAAGCATCCATCACCAGAGTGGAGATATATTTGTCCTTATCCTGCTGTGTATGTCGTGTGTATGTCCTGATAAATTCCTCAATGCGTTTTTTGGCTTCAGAGGCAGATTGTGTTTTTAACAGAAGGTACGAATTTTGGTAGATATCAAGCTGGTTGATATTTGAAACGGCAAAACAAACCTGATCATCTGTCAGAGAATTGATGAGATCAGTAAATTCAAAGCCGGTGACAGAATTGAATTCTTTTAGATTGTCCTCGTAGTACCGGGTATGGTAGTGTTCTTCAAGGAATGCATTGCGGTATTTTGATAAGGCTACGCTATTTCCCACACTCATGGCATAAAACATGGCTGTATTTTCGGGCAGTATGCTTTCAAAACCGGCTTCTGTGGGAGGTTGCTCAGAAATATGGCCCAGATAACTCAATGTAGAATCTGAAGCCAGGGCAAAACCGTTGAGCGTAATCAGTGATTCTCCCAGACTAAGGTCAAGCTCTGCCCAGGAGGCATAATGCTCCAGCCCGGGGTTGTTCTCTTCGATGGATGCTTTGATGAAAGGAGCAAGTAAATGGTCCAGCCGTTCAAAATTCACATAAACATTGGCAAGCTCCTTTTTGCCGGCAGTGGCATATACATCCCGGAACTCCCTGTCGTCAAGCAGAGAACCATCCAGGGTGCTTTGCCTGATGGCGTCTTCAACCAGAAGTGAATTGCTGCTAAATACCAGGTTGCCACGGATAATACTGTAAGTGATTTTTTTGCCGCTTTGAACTGTTACATCAAAGACATTTCTGTTCTCATAAACACGTTGACGGATATCGGTAATATCATGCAGATTTTGGATATCTTTATCAAGATTTTTCTGTTTCATGCTTTCTGGCAGCTCAGCCACAAAAAGGCAGCCGAGTTTGCGTTTACCAATATCATGAATGGAAGCAATCAGGCTGTTTTCGGATAAAATCCTCTGAAAAGCATCATGCGAGGAGGAAATGCTGTCCAGCCAAAGTATCTGATTGTTTAACCGGGCAAAAGGCTTTGTGCTTGTCAAATCCTCCCAGTAGGATGGTCTGGTTTTCAGAAAATCGATGAGTTCTTCGGTTTCCCTGATTTCTACCACCATATTGGCATTGACAGGCACCAGGCTGATACTTTTGCTAATTTCCTTGTCTTTCCCGCTGATGTCCGGGAATAAGTACACAGCAAGTCCTACAATCAGGACTACAGCTATGCCCGCTATGATTCGACCTCTTTTCATTACCAGCTATATTTCCGGCAAAGGTACAAAGAGTTTGGAATTTTAATCCTTGCCGGGTGGTTTAATTAAACAGTTTAGGTTTACGCAGATCTTTTCTTGGATTAACGCAAACAACAGGTATTTTAGCATCATTGGCAATGATTTTTTGCTCGCCTGCACCAAACATAAAATCTGTCCATCCAATGTTTGCCGTTGTCATTACCATGATCATTCCAGCAGAAATTTTTTCTGCAAATCTGATGACTTCCTCAGGGAAATCTTTGGCATTGGTTTCTATATTAACAGTATAGGGTATGTTGTGTTCGTCAAGTATCCGCTTTGCAAAAGCGATATTGTTGTTGATGGTTTGCTGGATATCTTTAATTGAGGATAACTTTTTTAGAATCCTTACATGCAGATCGTATTTGTCAGCAAAATATACAACCCATTTGAGTTTTTCACGGCCTTCCATATTGCTGTCAAATGGCAAGACAACCTCTTTGAATTCATTTACCGGTTTGCGTTGAACCACAAGAAATGGAATGTCTGAGCCAACAATCACACGCAAAGCCTTGCTGCCAAAAATTTTCTGCGTTCCAATCATGCCGTGTGTTCCCATGATTACGAGTTCGGCTTTAACTTCTTTGGTATATTCATTGATGGAGGAGTAGATATGCCCTTTTTTTACAAAAACTTCTATGGGTGTATTTCCCTCCAGCTTTTTTTCGCTGATTTCTTTTTCAATCTTGGTTTTTAATGCTTCCTGATCGTCTTTGGTGCCACAAATGTGCAAACAATGGATTTTGCTTCCTGCTGCTTTTGTATACCGCTGAGCATGGGCAAGTGCAGCTTCTGATACTTCGGTAAAATCCCATGTTACAACAACAATTTTTTCCTTATTTTCCATAATTCAATAATTTAATACTACATTTACTAAAAGTAATAATTAAGCTTGTTATTTAAAAATGTTTTGCCGAAAAAATACAATACTTCCTGTCTTATTGATAATCAGCCTGCTTCTGATTCTGCCTGAGCTCAATGCACAGGTTAATCAACTTGGCGTGCCAAAGATAACAAATTTTGAATCTCGTGATTATGGTTATGAGAGTCAGAATTTTGATATAGAACAATCTGATGGGGGCCTGATGTATTTTAGCAATGTTAATGGCATTCTGGAGTATGACAACAGTGCATGGAGGCTTATCAGGATGAATGGCACACCACATATGGATATTGACTGTTCAAAGCGGATTTTTGTTGCCGGACACAATCAGATCGGATATCTTAAAAGCACTTTACAGGGAACTGAATTTGTTCCTCTGAAAGACGAAAAATTTGGTAAAACACCTCAGGTTAATGATGTGGTAGCCCTTTGTGGAGAAGTCTTTTTCGCATCAGATACATGTATTTATAAATATGCCAATGAAAAACTCACAATTTTCAAAACCCATGAAGATGAGCTGGAAATTTATGAGGTGGGCGGACAAATGCTGGTTTGGATAGCAGGTAAAGGACTTTTCAGATATGTGGATCAGCAGTTGCAACATATACCTGAAGCTGATGATTTTAAGGACTATGGTTTCCGGGGGATTAGCATTTTTGATTCCAGAATTATTGTAAAACCGGAAAGAACACGGGGGCTGCATGTGCTGGATAAAGGAAAATTATCGAAGTTTGATACCCAGATAAATGAAATGATCGAGGAGGGAAATGTTACAGGCCTGCAAAATTTCAGGAATAAGTATCTTCTTATCAGCACCGAAGTAAATGGTCTTTTTGTACTCAATAAAAAAGGACAGCTCATGTTTCACCTGAACAAAGCCAGTGGTTTGTCTGATAATCACGTGACCAAAATGTTTGTGGACAGGGATAAGCAATTGTGGGTGAGCACATACAACGGACTGAGCTATGTTGAATTATCTTCCCCTTTTACCTATTACAATTTTGATGAACGACTCAATGTTTCCATCCTTGCAATCAATAAGCGGAAAGACAAGTTGTATTTCTCGACAAATCAGGGAGTCTACTGGGCCAATACCGGGCTCGTTAAGGATACAATACCAGTGAGGTATGACAGTAATAACAGGATATTTACCAAAATTGACGGATTGAATGTGCGTGTGAAAAACCTCGTTTCATTTGAGGAGCACCTCTATGCTTGTACCGATTACGGAATTTATCTGATTCGGGATAACAATGCTGAATTTCTGATTGAAGGGAATGTAGAAGCCATTGTGAAAAGCACTTTTTACCAGGATCAGTATTATATAGCATGTTCGCAGGGCGTGAAACTTGCCAATATAAAGCCTGATGGAAGAATAGAGCTGATAGGCAGAATCAGGAATCTAAATTACGATATCCGCACAATAGCAGAATCAGAAAATGGGCATCTTTGGCTTGGCACAGACAATGATGGTGTGTTTAAAATAGAATTTACAAAAAGCCGGCAGTTGAAACCTGTGGTTATCCATATCCAGAGAGGATATGGAATGCCGGAAAATTACGATTGGGTTGATGTTTATAAAACCCGTAGCGGTATTTTGTTTTCAACCTTTCAGGGAGTATACCGTATGGATGAACAGGAGGGCTTTGTGCTTGATGATGAACTCGGACTTGATTTTCAGGATAATAACCGATGGGTATATCCGATTTATGAAGATAAGCATGGAGATTTGTGGTTGAGTAGTGGTAGAAAAGACAGTTATAAAAAGAAAACGGGGGTGGCAGAATACCACCCAGAAAATCAAACGTATAGCTTCAACGAATACCCCTTTCAGCTGATTTCTGATAATACCATAGAATGTATTTTTGTTGAAGAGGATAATACATGGCTTGGAAGTATCAATGGTATCATTAGGTATAATCAGTCTGTTCATCCTGAAAAGAATCCGGTACATACCTGTGCAATCCGTCACTTTAGTGTTGATTTAGATACTGTATTGCTTGATAATGCCATGCTCACTTCGGGTGTGGAACAGGTATCAAAGCCGGAGCTGAATCACAGACAAAAGAACCTTCGCTTTGAGTATACTGCCCCGTTTTACCAGGCTGGGGGAGATGTGGTGTATCAAACCCGATTGCTGGGGCTGCAGGATGGATGGACAGAATACAGCCAGGAAAATTTTAAAGAATATACAAACCTTGGAACCGGAGAATATGTGTTTCAGGTCAGAGCGAAAAACCCCTATGGTGAAGTGTCTGACCTTTGTAGCTTTGGATTCAGCATCAGGCCTCCCTTGTATTTTACCTGGTGGGCCTTTGTGATTTATGTATTGCTGATTGCTACTTTTACCTACATGCTTACAAAGCGAAAAGAGTATCAGCATGCTACCGAGAAATACCGGCTTGAAAAGATCATTGCAAGCAGAACTGAAGAATTGTTGAAACAAAAAGAGCAGACAGAGCGCCTTGTTAACAGAATATTGCCAAAATCCACAGTCAAAGAAATTACCGAAAAGGGAAAAGCTACATCAAAGCGCTACGAAATGGCCACAGTTTTGTTTGCAGATATTCAGAACTTTACCCGCATTGCAGAAGAAACACGGCCTGAAATTTTGATTAAAATGCTTGATAAAATCTTTCAGTCTTTTGATCAGATTATTGAAAAATTTGATATCGAGAAAATCAAAACCATTGGCGATGCATATATGTGTGCCGGCGGAATACCCAATGAAAACAGTACAAACCCAATCGAAGTTGTGCTTTCTGCTTTGGAAATGCAGCGTGTAGTAAAACAGATCAGCAGGGAAGATAATGCCAGTTTTGAAGTCAGAATCGGGATTCATACAGGTCCGGTTATTGCAGGTGTGGTTGGAACACAAAAAATTGCCTACGATATCTGGGGCGATACGGTCAATATTGCCAGCCGGTTGGAAACCTATGGTGAAATCTCAAAGGTCAATATATCAGCTACCACCTATTCTCATGTAAAAGACTTTTTTCAGTGTTTGTACAGAGGGAAAAATCCGGTTAAACAAAAGGGGGAAATGGATATGTATTTTGTGGAAGGTATCCTGCCGGAGCTTGCTAAAGATAAAGCGCGCTACATGCCCAACCACGATTTTATTGTGAAAACACAAATGGTGAGATTGCAGGATTTGCAAAATGATATGTTTGAAAAACTGGAGAAAAACCTTCCCAAAAATCTTTACTATCATAACCTGAAGCATACTGTCAATGTGTATTATCAAACGGAAATGATCGCCAGATCGGAAGGGGTGAGTGAGGAAGAAATGCTCTTGCTGAAAACTGCCGCCCTGATGCACGATGCAGGTTATTTGGTGAGTTATGATCATCACGAAGAAAAAGGAATGGAATTGACCCAGAAAACCCTGCCAACCTATCATTACAGTAATGATCAGATAGATAAAATCTGTGAACTGATCATCGCAACAAAAATGCCTCAGAAACCCAAAAACCTCCTCGAGGAAATTATTTGTGATGCAGACCTGGACTATCTTGGAAGACCCGATTTTATCCCAACATCACAAAACCTCTTCCGGGAACTCTTTGAAAGAAACAAAATAGGTACAATAGAACAGTGGAATAAAATGCAAATGAAATTCATGGAAAAACATCGCTATTTTACCGCAACTGCCAGACGTGTAAGGGAGCCCGAAAAACAAAAGAGACTGGCAGAACTCAAACAAATGTTATAATCGGATTTGTTCGCCGCCTGGATTACAGGGTCTCTATTTCATCTTCGCTGAATTCATGGATGTTGTCTTTCAATACCTGCCGTGCTTTCAGTAAATCTTCCTGTTTGATCAGTACTTTGGCTGAATCAATTTGCCTGAAAACAGAAGATGATGTCACTGAAGACTCTATCCCTGCTTCTGATAAAAGTGATTGTAAAATGTGTGCCCGGTGTGTATATTTAAACATCGCCAGACTTATTAAATTGCTGCTGTTATCCATAGTCGTTTCTTTTTGTCTTTATCTAATCTAACGTAAAATATACACTTATGTTTACAATTTTTTACCTGACGATATTTATATATCTTTGAACAAAGGTTTTTTGCTGATGAAAAAGCATGTTGATTATCTTGTCATCGGGTCTGGTATTGCCGGCCTTAGCTTTGCGCTTAAGGTGGCAAAAATGGCCAGTGTTTGCGTGGTTACAAAAGCCTCTGTTGAAGATACAGCCACATCTTATGCTCAGGGTGGAATTGCCGCCGTTACCTATCCTCCGGATGATTTCGAAAAGCATAAAGAAGATACCTTTGAGGCAGGCAATCATGTTAACAAAAAAGAAATTGTGGATATGGTCGTCAGGGAAGGCCCCCGTCAAATCAATAAACTCATCGAATGGGGCGCAGAATTTGATAAATCCAAAGACGGACATTACAACCTGAATAAGGAAGGCGGACACTCCGAAGAGCGCGTGTTGCATCACAAAGATAATACAGGAGAGGAAATTCAGCGGGCACTGGTGAAACAGGTAAAAAAACATCCGAATATTGAAATCCTTGAATCTCATTTTGCCATAGATCTGCTAACCCAACATCACCTGGGTAAGCTCGTTAAAAGAAACAATAGCGATACAGAGTGCTATGGGGCATATGTGTTTGACAAAACCCGTAAAAAGATTTTTACTGTCCTTTCCAAAGTCACTTTGCTTGCTACCGGTGGTTGTGGAAACGTGTATCAGGCTACAACCAACCCGCCGGTCATTACCGGAGACGGAATTGCCATGACATACAGAGCCAAAGGCCAGATTGATAACATGGAATTTGTTCAGTTTCACCCCACATCATTGTATAACCCCGGAGAAAGACCTTCTTTTCTGATTACTGAAGCTATGCGGGGAGCCGGAGCAATACTTAAAGATATCAGAGGAAACGGCTTTATGGATAAATATGACAAGCGCGCTTCCCTGGCACCGCGGGATGTGGTGGCTCGTGCTATTGACAGGGAAATGAAAATCAGCGGCTCAGCACATGTCTATCTGGATGCAACATCCCTGGGAGAGGACAAACTACAATCCTCTTTTCCCAATATCCTGAAAAAATGCCGTAGTATTGGCATTGACCCTGTCCATGAATATATCCCGGTAGTGCCAAGTGCTCATTACCTTTGCGGAGGCGTCAGTGTGAATGAGCACTCTGAATCCAGCATACGTAATCTCTATGCTGTGGGAGAAGTCTCCTCAACCGGATTGCACGGCGCAAATCGCCTGGCATCAAACTCCCTGCTGGAAGCCGTCGTGTTTGCAGATAATGCAGCCAGACACAGCCTGAAGAATCTGGCAAGTAAACAATGGATTGAAAATATTCCCGACTGGGACGATAGCGGTACCACACCAAACGAAGAAATGGTACTGATTACGCAATCACTGAAAGAAACCCAGCAAATCATGAGCAATTATGTCGGGATTGTCAGAAGTGATCTTCGACTCAAACGTGCTATCGACAGATTGCGCATTATATACAACGAAACCGAGGCCTTGTATAAAAAGTCCCGGGTGACCGTGAAAATTTGCGAGCTTCGTAACCTCATTAATGTTGGGTACCTGATTATTAAAATGGCCCAGGAAAGAAAAGAAAGTATTGGTTTGCATCATAACATTGATTATCCCAAAAATTGATCATACTTCAATGCAACGAAATAAATTAATTTATCATCTTAAATAAAGAACAAAGTCAAACAAATAATAGAAAATAAATTTATTGTATGAAAAACAAATTGAAATTGTTGATTCTGTTCATCGGAATCTCTGGAATTGCTGCGGCAGGCCACGTACCAAAGGATATTGCAGAAAAAGTCGCCAAAAATTTTTACCACCAACGTGTAAATGTTGTAAGTGAGGTAGGCTATGCCGATATCAATCCTCGTTTGGCAAACACCCAAAGCAAACACGGTGCAGATGCTTTTTATATTTTTGAAGTTAACAAAGATGCCGGATTTGTACTGGTTTCGGCTGATAATGCCGCCAAACCGGTACTTGCCTATGCATTTGAAGGTGAATTCAATTCTAACAATATGCATCCCGGACAAGAAGATATGCTCAGCTGGTATGCGGAACAAATAGCATACCTGGCCAATGAAAATGTGAAAGCTGAGGCTGACGTCAGCAAACAATGGCAGGAACTGATAAATTATTCACCCGAAAAGTCCGGCAAAAACCTGCGAAATGTTGATCCCATGATGCTGGCTGAATGGAATCAAGGATATCCCTATAACCAGTTATGCCCGGAAGATGCGGGTGGCCTTGCCGGCCATGTTCCTGTTGGATGCGTAGCTACGGCAATGGTACAGGTTATGAAACACTGGGATTACCCGCAAACCGGGACAGGTTCCAAAAGTCACTCCAACTGGATGAATGGCGGGTATGGAAACATTACCGTGAATTTTGCCGACCAGACCTACAATTGGGAAAATATGCCGTTCTCTGGTTCAGGCCTGAATGATGACCTGGCACTGATAAATTTCCATGCCGGTGTGGCAGTAGGTATGTATTGGGGCGCCGAAGGTTCCGGTGCTTCTGCCGGTAGTGTGCCAAATGCTCTAAAGAATTATTTCAGATATGATGAAAATGCGCAACAGGTGGATAAAAATTACTATGGAGATGAAGAATATAAAACCATACTGAGAGAACAGCTTGATAATGGCTTACCCATGGTTTACTCCGGCTCACCTCAGTCAGGTGCCGGACATGCCTGGAACTGCGATGGATACCTTGACGACGAGTTCCATATGAACTGGGGCTGGGGCGGCGGTGGAAACGGCTACTATACCCTTGATAACCTTGTCTCTTCAGCTACGCCCGGCGGTGATGATTATAATTTTATCTATGATCAGGAGGTTACAATCAATATCTATCCCGAATCAGATTACCCTGCTTATTGTACAGGCAGCAAAACCATTTCCGGACATCAGGGTGCTTTTGGCGATGGCAGTGCTGATGAGAATTATCAAAACAACAGCAGTTGTGAATATCTCATATCACCGGAGTGTGGCGAAATAATTGATCTTGGATTTGAGAGATTTGATTTGGCTGAAGGTGATGTTGTGCATATCTATGACGGTGCTACCAACGATGCCCCGCTGCTTGCCAGTTTTGATATGGATAACCTGCCGGGAAATACTGTGGTACGGGGAACCAAAGCCCCTATGCTCATTGAATTCCTTACCGATGGAAGTGGCACAGCTGGTGGCTGGAACGTGAGCTTTGACAGCGATTACTGCAAAACAAACATCAACTATACAGAACCAACCGGTACTGTAAGTGATGGAAGCGGGGAGTGCGATTACAAAAAATCAACTGTATGTACATGGTATATTGAACCTGATGGCGCAGAGTCCATTGCCCTGGAATTTACCGAATTTGACCTGGGTGGAAGCATAGACTATTTGCAGGTATATGCAAATGGAACAAGTGATCTTGTTGAAGAATTCAACGCAGAAAATGTTCCTGACGAACTCGTGGTGAATGCTCCTCTTGTTTATCTGCAGTTTTATACCGATTCCGATGACGATGTCGGTGCTGGATGGTCACTTAATTATGAATTGACCAGTAGCATAGATAATGCTGAAACAGTCAAAGGAGTTTCACTATTTCCCAATCCGGCCAACGAACAGGTAAACCTTGCTTTCTCCTTGTCCAGACCTTCAATGGTTGAGGTGGAAATATATGATATGTTGGGGAAAACCATTGGTGCCGCAGTCGTCAACGGAAATGCAGGGTATCAGAAAATTGACCTTTCTTCCCTTATCAATCTGCCTGAAAGCGGGATATTCCTTGTTGATATTACAGCCAATGAGGAAACGCTTACCAAAAAACTGAGTATCCTTAAACAGTGAAATGTTACATAACATTCAAAAAAAGGCCACTGATGAAAACTCAGTGGCCTTTTTTTAATGATGTCGAGCCAGACACCCCAGGTTATTAGCGTATGAAAATCCTCATTTAACACATGATTGCTTAGCGAAATCTGGTCTTTAGTCAGATATTTGCTGTGAAAGAAAAAACAAACAAAAATTGATTGATACTTGGATATATTCATTAATTTAGCACTCAAATCAATCAAAGACGAAAATGAAATTCTATATTGTTTTAATTGCCGCATGTGTTTTCCTGTGTAACGTTTCCTGTGATCCGGGATGCAATAAAGATGCAAATGATACAACACAAGAGGTTGATAATCAGCATCTGGTGATGGCTACAGCCTGGTATCAAAAATCTGCTGAAATGGAAGCATGCTATTATCAGGCATTTAAACACGCAGAAATAGCTTTGGAAAATCAATTGTCTGCAGATGAGTCAGAAAAGCCGAATGCAGTGGTTTTGGATATTGATGAAACCTTGCTGGATAACAGTCCTTTTCAGGTGAAAATGATAGAAACAGGCAAACCATATACACCTGAATTCTGGAAAGAATGGACAGATCTTGCACAGGCAAAAGCCCTGCCGGGTGCCATCGAATTTCTGAATTATGCCGCTCAGGCCGGTGTTACTGTTTTTTACATCTCAAACCGGCGTGAGGATGAGCTGCAGGCTACCATGGAAAACATGGAAGCTTTGGATTTTCCTGAAATACACGAAAGCCGGTTTTTCCTGAAAAAAGAAAGCAGTGACAAATCCACGCGTAGGGCACAGGTAAGGAATGATTATGATATTCTCCTGATGGTCGGTGATAATCTGAATGATTACAGTAATTTTCTTGGTGAAAGGGAGGAAAATTTTGGCAAAAACAAGCTGACAGAATACAAGGACATATTGGGCACTGAATTTATCATCCTTCCCAATCCCATGTACGGAAACTGGGTGGATGCACTCAGGGAAAAATCCGATGCTGAGTCTTATCAAAAGTTTATCAAAAATCTGCCCGACCTCCTTGATAGCTATTAGTCAACGTGTTGTCCAGGGTGTTTTCCGGCCGGGAATGACAAATTAACATTAATTTAGTTGTTTTTAAATACTATTTTTTTGTTGGAAATGTTATAAAAGAGAAATATGATGTTCATTTTAATTGTCCTGGGAAAATTGATTCAGTATAAAGTGAAAAATACACAATCGCCACAACAGTAAAAACAGATGTAAAGTGAAATATAACTGGTCAAAATATAAAGTACTTATTGTTGAAGATGATAATGTGAATTATCAGCTTCTGCGGGTTTTTTTGAATAAAACAGGTATTGAAATCATTCATGCATCCAATGGCTCTGAGGTTATGGAGCTGTTTGATGAGCTGACTCCGGATATCGTACTGATGGATATTCAGCTTCCGGAGGTAAACGGGATTCAGTTGACTGAAATGATGAAATCCCAGCATCCTGAAATTCCCATCATCATACAAACCGCCAGTATTCTGGAAACCCAGATACAGGAAATGATGGAGAAAGGCTGTGATGATTATCTGATGAAGCCCATCAGCCGACATGATTTGCTACATAAAATCGAATATCTGCTGAATTCAAAGTAACATAACTCCAGTGAAGAACTAAATGCTTGATCTTCAAATTTGTAAAACATCAGTATCTGGTCATTATCGTGCCTGGATGAATGCTTCCATTGTCTGATTTCCTCTATTGAAGGCTCTGCTGATTTTCTTAACCCTCATTTTTGATTGACTGCAGGATATTTTGGCTTATTGACCAGGAATATTTCAAAAAATATTCTTATCAGCTCATTTTTTAAGAAGGTCAAAATTCGCTCCACCATGATTTCTTTCTGCCGCTTTTTTCTTTTTATAATCCTATTGCCTTATCCGTTTGTTTATCAATGATTTTTAAGTCACTGGCAATGCATTGCAATTGTGCTTTTATTCCTTTGCGTATCAGTTTTTACCCTTGCGTTTCTTCTTTGAGGTATTCAGATAACTTTTTCTTGCAACCCTTCGATAGTCCCTTGGCTTCCGGACATTTTCTGATTGTTTGTACAAAATATCTATTCAGTTTGAGTTTGATGATCAAGGCGGCAATCACCGTACGCACATTTACCGGCTGCCCACCGGTATTGCTTTGTAAATGTTGACTATAGATGGTTGCAAGTTCATCCCAGGGCATGGGTTTAGCCATTTTTCCCCAACGATTTTCCTGGTCTGATTCCTGTTGAAACGGATGTTTGAACAAGGACAAACTCAACTGATTTTGTGGTGTATAGTTAATCATAACTGCAAGCTTTTCAGCATGAAAACACTAAAATCCTTGCAGTATACGCCTGATAAGAACCAAGAAGTTTTCAATATGTCAACTTAAATAATTGGAAGATAAGATGCTTGTATTGCAAAATCAGCAGAGCCTAAGTATAAATGCGTTATTTATTTGACTGGTTTGGGAGCAGTGATGAAACCACTCCCAAACCGGTCAATAGCCACATGAAAGTGGCGGTAAAGTCCAAATTATTATGGACTTGTTACTTGTGCATCACTGACCCACACAAGTACAGGAACAGAAACTTCATCAATCATAGGTGCCCACAATCGCATTGTGTAGTCGCCTGCTTCCAGCCAGTAGGAATCATGGTCAGTACCTGAAGGCATGTTTTTTCGTTCAATATTTGCTTTTGGCACACTATATTCAACAGTTTGGGATATCCCCCCGGCATCATAGGCAAAATTCACTAAAAACCATTGGTGCTCATCTCCGGGATCGGGATCGTTTTGTTCACTTTCTAAAGTAAAACGTACGTCAACGGCTAAATTGCCTACCCCTTCAATGGTTTGTGGGGAGTTGCTTGTGGAATTAACAGTAATTTCCGGTCTGTCGTCTGCAGGGTTTTCTACTCCGGTAAAATCTTTCCCAAAACTTACATTAGGATCCTCCTCAGAAGTCGCTGTAAGCCTAAAAGAACCTTCGTCATGAATATATACCCAACCATCATTATAGGCACCCGGCTCTACTTCAACAGTTGCTACTGCCTCGTTATCACTTTCCCACTCAACACGTGTATTAGTTGGTTCCGGATCACCCGGGTTTACTCCCCAATCAAGTTCCAAAGCATAACGATTTCCTACCATTAATTGGTCTTTATCTTGATTCACATCCTCCAGATTAATAGTTAAATAATCTCCAACATCTACTTTTTCATTATTAACAGTAACGGTGAGATCATCTTCCGTACGGACAATTGTTTCACCAATCTTTATTTCACCATACAAAGTATAAACTCCCGGATCCATATATACTATATCTTCGATAATTTGAAAATAACCGTCGGCATTTATATCCACCAAAGTTTCTTTGTCACCGGTTTCTTTGTGTGTACGGTAAACTTTTATTGTAGCAGGCTTTTTTACTTCGCCTTTAAATCTAAGTAGTACATCACCCGTCTTATCGACACTAGTCTCGGTTTGAGTCCCATAATTGAGTAAAGTAAACATAGATATTTCAGCATCCGGAATTACTTCGTCCTCATCATCATTACACCCTGGGGTAAACGCTAAAATCACTCCCATAAGAAGTAATGGGAATAGAAATAAAATCTTTTTTGTTTTCATAACCGTTTGTTTTTTGTCTGTTTATAAAATTTGTGTTTCTCTTTGTTAATTTTCAAGCTTGTCAATTAGATTTAGAAAACTTAATATCTTTTAGAAGTTTAAAAAAGAAGTTGATTAAATTAAGTTTAAATCATTTTTAAGGCTCTTACAAATCACCTTTATCCATATTTTAGATAGTTGCATAAACTTTGGTTTTTGAAAAATAAA
>JBKGYK010000041.1:0-28378 GCA_046546095.1 Bacteroidales bacterium | reverse complement strand
GACGGAGAGACGGAGGGACGGAGAGACGGAGAGACGGAGAGACGGAGAGAGGGAGGGACGGGCGAATGGTGATAAATCAATATTTTAACTCAGTCAGTGATGTAAAATGGGTTTAGCGCCACTACGGATCAGTTAAAAAGCGCTGTACATGTTAATTTTCAGGCCGCAGACAAATGCCGGCATTTCCGGAAAGCTACTTTTCGATGTCAAAACGCTGTTAACATTATACTGAGCGAAAAAGTTAAACTGATCGCGGCCAAACGCCAGAGACGGACCGTATGTGAGTGTTTCAAAATCCTCATTTTGTTTGAGGCTGACTTTTTCCTTAATAAAATCATCTTTCAGCTTGTACATCCAGCCTGAGCTCATATGATAATCGGTATAAAAGCCCAGATCGAGATAGGTACCCAGGTAATTTCCCCGGCGGGGAGACATGTAAAAGCGAAAAAAGAGATTGGCTTTCATGCCGTTTTGTTTGCTTCGGATCTTATCCCAGTCCTTATTGGGTGCAATGGTCTCTCTTGAGCTTGCATCCAGTGCATAAAAATAATTGCTGTAAGACAACTCCCCGCCAATGTCCATAAATGCAAATATTTTCATTTTATAGGCATAACCAAAATTCCAGTGACCGGAAGAAGCAGTTTTCAGACTGCTCTCAGTGTTGACGGGCACAGGCAGGCCGTAATTAACAAACCAACATCCAAAATGCTGTTGGTTCGGTCCCCAATCCGTTTCTTCATACACTTTTTTGGGGTCATCGTCTTCAAGCACCACTGTCTGGGCTGAGAGGTGAGACAGCAAAAAAATCGTCAGTATAAAACTCAAAAAATATTTCATATCAGTATTTTTTTTCATGTGTATAGCTATCAAAATGCACCCTCAGCACGCGATCTTCCAACCGGCTTTTTGGAATGCTAACAGGTTTTGTTTTATACACCCTGACCACTTTATAATCAAGGATAGAACCATCCTGGTCTGCAATATGATAAAACAGATAACTGCTGGTATGTAAGCCTCCGGAGGCAAGCCCGGATGCAGGAATCATAACAGATACCTGTTCATCCTCTTCAATCACCATAAACGGCGGATCTTTTTGTTCAGGCATATCTGCAAACAGTTTCCAGGCATTGGGAATACCATACCCATGTGCATAATCGTAATATGGGTACAGACTGCCGGCAGATTCAATTTTCTCAATCAGCTCCATTACGGACAATTCAGGGAAAGCCTGTTTCACACAAGCTGCGAACCCACAGGTAAGGGGAGATGCAAAGGAAGTACCAAAAGCAGTGGTATAGCCATTTTCATTTGCCACCGCTGCTTTTCCGGAGGCTACCACATTGGGTTTAAGTCTGCCATCGGCTGTGGGACCATACGAGCTGAAACTGATGTGAAGGTTATCATCGGGATCTACCCCACCTACAGTCAGTATGCTGTCGGCATCGGCGGGAGTACCAATCACACGCCAGTTATCGGTGCCTTCGTTACCGGCTGCATTGATAACCAGAATACCTTTTTTTGCAGCCATATTGGCAGCTTTGCTCACGAGGCTGGTTTTTCCGTCCATTTCCGGCTGAAAATACCGGTGGTAGGTGTATCCCAGGGATGAATTGATGATATCAGCACCTTTTTTATCAGCCCATTCCATGGCTTCGAGCCAGTGGATTTCCTCACGGTAAGGTTCAAAATTTTTCTCGGTGCGGGCCAGCAGAAACTCAGCAGCCTGAGCCAGACCCATAATTTCTCCCTCTCTTTTTCCGGCAATGCAACTCAGCACCATGGTACCATGGGCATTTCCATGCCAGACGGTTTCTTTATCTTTCACAAAATCATGCATAGCGATGATTTGCTTATTGGAACGCAGGTGTTCAAAAGCATTGTGTGTGTTTACTGCAGGAAATCCCGCATCAAGGACAGCTATGCGCACGCCTTTGCCATTCAGAGACTTTTCTTCGAGTATTTCGGGGAAAAACATGGTAACCTGCCGGTGCATGAGATCCATATCTGTCCGGTTTTCTGAGCCTGTTGACGCACAGGCTGATTGTTGCCAAACTCTGGCCGGCTGAACAGATTTTACAAAAGGCAGGGCTTTTACAATTTCGATTTGCTCTGTACCGGCTTTTACCCAGGCAGCGTTGAACCAGCGAGTATTGCCTGTAAGCTCATCCACAAGGGGAGCAAGCTGCTGAAGATAATGCTCAGATACCGGCGTATCGCTTTCAGTAAATTCAATTCCCTGCAAATTCCTTCTCTGAATTGCTTTTTCTGAAAAATAGTTTTCGGGAATAAAATCAAACCCTCCTTTATCACTGAAGAAAACCCAGTAATCTGACGTTTGGGCACCAATGTCTGATGCAATGAGCATGCTACTTACCAGCATCAGATATGGTAATATGCTTCGAATTATTTTTCGCATCTTTCCTTGCTTTACTTCGGCACTGGCCGGATATGATCATACAATGATACAATATTTTAAGCAAAATCGAATGCACAAATGAGTTAAAATCACTCCAGGATTTTATGGATTTCCTGAACTTGACTCATCTATACGGGAAATAAGAAACCAAAACATAAAAGATATGAAATCATTAAGTGCTTTAATTATCGGATTACTATTCAGCCTGAGCGGATTCTCCCAGGCAGAAATCAACGGAAGTGTTAAAAACAAAAACAATAAGCCGCTTGAAAACGCTGTGGTACACCTTTACAGGCAGTCCAGTCCTGTGGATTCTGTCAAAACAGACTCCAAAGGCCACTTCCGGTTTAAAAACCTCAAGCCCGGTTCATATCAGGCATTTGCCAGCAAAAAGGGATACAGAAAGTCCATTCCCCAATCGCTTATCCTCGGTAGCTCATCGAAAATAAGCCTGAGTTTTGTGCTCAAACCTGTAAGTCAGGTGGTGGAGGAGCTAAATGTTGTTGATGATGAAAAAGAAGAATCGGATATCAGCATAAACTGTGAAATGGATATATTTAGGTCGGAAAAATCATCAAGACCCATACATTCCGGAAACAAATCCATGTCCGGTGGGTATGCGCAAATGGCATATGAAAGCAGACCAGTACAGCACAACACAGAATCCTATGATTTTATTGATGAAAACGTATTTAAAGCTGTGGTTGATGATCCCTTATCCACTTTTTCCATTGATGTGGACAGAGCATCCTATGCCAACGTTCGCCGGTTTATCCGTAACAATCAGATGCCTCCGGAAGATGCTGTACGTATTGAGGAGATGATCAATTACTTTGATTACGATTATCCGCAGCCGGAAAACGGCCATCCATTTTCCGTCAACACTGAACTGGGAAAATGTCCGTGGAACAAAGAGCACGATTTGCTGATGGTCGGGCTAAAGGGTGAAGAAATGGCGTCTGAAGCCGTACCTGCATCCAATATAGTTTTCCTGATTGATGTTTCCGGCTCGATGAATTACCACAATAAGCTGCCACTTTTGAAAAAATCCTTCAACATATTGATTGACAAACTCAGGCCAGAAGACAAAGTGGCTATGGTTGTGTATTCCGGCAGCTCGGGCCTGGTGCTGGAATCCACACCGGGCAGTCAGAAAGACAAAATCCGGGCAGCACTGAATCGCCTGGAAGCCGGCGGCAGCACTGCAGGTGGCGCCGGGATAAAACTGGCTTATAAAGTGGCGAAAGAAAACTACATCCCCAATGGCAACAACCGTGTTATCCTTGCCACCGATGGTGATTTCAATGTTGGCCCCAGCAGCAATGCTGAAATGGAACGGCTGATAGAAAGCAAACGTGACGATGGTATTTTCCTGACTGTACTGGGTTTTGGCATGGGCAATTATAAAGACTCAAAAATGGAACGACTTTCCAACAAAGGAAATGGGAATTACGCCTATATTGATAACATCCTGGAGGCCAGAAAAATGTTTGGCGAAGAAATCTGGGGCAGCTTGTACACCATTGCCAAAGATGTAAAAATTCAGATTGAATTCAACCCTGCTCAGGTGAAAGCATACAGGTTGATTGGTTATGAAAACCGTTTGCTCAACAAAGAAGATTTTAATGATGATAAAAAAGATGCGGGTGAAATCGGAGCCGGGCATGCTGTAACCGCCCTTTATGAAATAATTCCGGCCGGGACTACAGAAAAAATCAATGATGTTGATGAGCTGATATATCAAAAACGGAAAACGAAAAATTCCACTGACCTGATGACCTTGAAACTCCGATACAAAGCACCGGATGAAAACAGCAGCCGATTGATAAGTCAGGCGATAAAACGTTCTGATATACTGTCAGACAGCAACAGCGAGAATTTTAACCTGGCAGCATCCATTGCCATGTTTGGCATGCTGATGCGTGAGAGTGAATTTATAGGTGAAGGAGATTACGAGCAGGCATTAGAACTGGCACGCAATGCAAAAGGCAGGGATACACACGGGTACAGACAGGAATACATTGGTCTGATGGAAAATGCAGCACTCTTAAAATAGTACAAATCACAAATCATGGAGGGGATGATGCCGGTGGGCTGACTCCCCTTTTTTCAGGATTAGCGGATCAGCTTCCGGCCGAACCAGCCTCTATTTTTGTGCGTTTTCTCATACTGACGATATATTTTATCATCAGCGATGGCTTTATATACAACATCCCAACCCGGAAATCCGCCAAAATTTCTGTCATCAATATAAACGTCGGCTATGATTTTTCTTGACAAAAACTGATTGAACTCTTCGTCAGGAAAAGATTGATTGATTGCCCAAAACATCAGGCCTTGCTCCATACAAAATTCAACAGCATCCTGCAGTAAATCACCATCACGAAAAGTCCAGAGAATAATTTTGTGCCCCATTTCGGTTAGCGAAATCAGCGTATCGAAGGCACCGGGCAAGGGTTTCCCAATGCCGGGGTACGCATGTTCCACAATGGTACCATCAAAATCAACAGCTATTCGCAATCCGTTGCCCATGAACATCATTCTGTTTTATAAAGCAACACCCTGTTATTGGTAGCACTTTTGGCAGGTTGCATATCCAGTTTATCTTCTGTCAGGCTGCCAATCCGGGTCCGGGACACTTCTTCAGAATCATCAAACTCAATGATGATGGTTTTTCCATCGGGGGTAATGCGCCATTTGCCGGTCCTTGCAGGATCTACGGAAAGCTTTTTATATCTTCCGTCTGCATAAAAAATAAACTCTGTCTTTTCTTTAAGTTCTTTGAATTTTTCCTTAAAAACCACCATATACTCTTCTGACAAATCCATATCCATATACATGGTATCAATTTTCCAATGGCCTGTAAGATAATTTTTATGTTTTTCCTGAAGATCATTCTGTCCCTGAGCTGTGAGTGCCAGAAACAACATCATTAAAAGATTTATCGGACTTTGTAATTTCATTGGTTTTTGTGTTAAATGATTCAATGTTAAATATACGCACGTCTACATCAATATGTTTCAGTAATCCGGGTAATCTTTCCCGGCTCGTATCAGAAAAGAAAACCTGTCCGTACTTTTCATCTGACAACAGGTTTACCAGTTGACTTATTCTACTGGCATCCAGCTTATCAAAAACATCATCCAGCAACAAAAGTGGCCTGATATCAATGGTTTTGAAAATAAAATCAAACTGGGCAAGTTTTAGGGAAATGATCAGTGTTTTTTCCTGTCCCTGTGAGCCGGTTCTTTTCAAGGGATGTCCGTTCAGCTCAAATTCCACATCATCACGATGAATACCGGTGGTTGTATGCTGCATAAGCAGATCACGCTGCCTGTTTTCCTTCAGCAATTCATTCAGTGGCTTATCAAACAATTTAGATTTGTAGGTAAGTTTGACGTTTTCCGCCTCTCCGGAAATCAGATTATAATACCGGTTAAATATTGGTATCAGAGCATCTACAGCTTCCTTGCGCTTTTGATGCACATAAGCACCTGAGCTCACAAGCCGTTCATCCCAAATCAACAAAGCATCCTCATCATAGGGATTGTCGGGGCTCAGCTTTTTTAACAAGGCATTTCTCTGTTCGAGAGCCCTTTTGTACTGAATCAGCTGCTGCAAATAATACTTATCATACTGAGAAATCACACCATCCAGGTATTTACGCCTCAACTCGCTGCCCAGATGAATGATGTCCGTATCCGATGGAGTAATAAACACCAGTGGCAGCAAACCAATGTGCTCGGAAAATTTCTCATACAGCTTACCATCGCGTTTTACCTGCTTTTTGCTGTGCTTTTTTAAACCACAAAGCATCTTGATTTCTTCCCCTTTGACATCATAGCTTCCCTGGATGACAAACATATCTTCGCCATGGCGGATATTGTGCCTGTCAATAGCATTGAAATGGCTTTTGGTAAAGGAAAGATAATAAATTGCATCCATCAGGTTGGTTTTACCTACGCCATTGTCTCCAAGGAAACAGTTAAACCGGGAAGAAAAATCAGCTTCAAACTCACCGATATTCTTGAAGTTCAGTATGGATATGTGTTTTACATGCATATGCCTTCCTTTCGCTGTAAAAATACAGAAATTTTTGGCTTTCGGGCAACAGAACACAATTTGTCAGAGCAAAAATGTGTCAGTTTTATATGTTGGTGCCACGCAGTAAATCAATGATGTGCAAAAGTGATTCTGACTCATATCTTATTGGTGGCAGCTCAAGATAATCCTTCCGCAACTGATTGATCAGGTCAAGACGTGAGATTTCTGCTTTGCTTTTCCGGAAGACCAGGTACAAAATGGCTGTTTTTATTTGCTGACTTTTGAGCCGGCACACGTGCTTACTGACCTTTGCAGGATGAATGTGAATGTAGCGTTTATCATTACCCGGCCGCATCAGCCAGCGCGATTGGTCGGAAACAGGCAGCACCTCGTAAATGGAAACCCCGGTGAGCCATTGAGAATAAGCTTGTTTGTCAAAAATACCTTCAGCCTGAAGCCTGCTTTTCAAATCATTGCACACAGCTTGTATTGACAGGCTTCCGGTGTAAACATCCGTTACAGATTCCCCGATATCCAGCAGATTTTGCCTGACCGTCCGGTAATCAGCCAGCCGCAGCAAAGGAATTTGACGGCGCATATATCCGAGGTGATGTTTCCAGGGATTCATCAAAAATGGTTCCGGTATATCGTTAAGGTACTGATACATATTCTTAAAAATACAAAATCCAAATAAACGTGCAAAACTACTGCAAGCATTGCACAGCGGGACTTACATTGATGACAAACGTTTATTGAGTTGCCGGCATTCTTTCTGGTTTTGTAAATTATCTGAAAAATCTGCTGTCCGGGCAATCTGCCCGTTCATAAGAAAATGACCGGTAATTTCAGGATTTTGTCGTTGGATACAAAGGAAAATATGTTCGGCCGCACTCTGTGGAGATGAGCCCATAGGGCCCCAGCCCGCCCTGAGGAGTTTTGTGTTGATAACGCCGGGATGCAGACTGTTTATCAAAATACCTTTATCTTTCAGATCAACAGCCATATCCTTCACCATCAAGATATTACACAGTTTTGACTCTGCATAGGCATTTGCCGCATCATACGGCTCAGGATTTATCACATTCTCAAAATCCACTGCATCGGCATGTATCATTGAAGCCACCTGTAGAATCTGTCCCCCGCCCTCTTTCATCATTGGAAGCAAACCGTTGATCAACATAAAGGCCGCCAGCTGATTGACCATAAAGGTTTTTTCAATCTGCTGTGATGTGACAAGTTTTTTTTCGGGCACATACACTCCTGCATTGCTGATAAGAATATCAATGCTTTTTTCTTTTTCCCGGATATCCTGTACCATCTCCCGGATATCAGATAAGGAGGTAAAATCAGCCCGGTATGCTTTGTGCTGGAGTGATGCACCATTTCCCTCAAGTTCTGATAGCAATTCTTTCAGCTTCCGGTCACTTCTGCCATGCACAAGCAGACGGCAATTCTTACCGGCCAGCAACATTGCTGTTGCCTTGCCGATACCGTCTGTAGCACCACTGATGAACACTGTCTTTTTCATTGTTTTTCCGCTATTAACAATCTGACATAATTTTTCATATACTCATGAGATTCAAACGCACCGAAACCAGCATTAGACAAAATATTCTGCCAGTCTCTTTCCACAAAATCAAACGCATACGGGCATTCAACTGTTTTAAAAACAAAGCGATGATGCCAGGGCATTGAATCCATCCTGAATTCAGAAAAATCAAGCAGAATAAACTTCCCGCCCGGCTTCAGCAGCTGATATGCATTTGCGATGATATTCTCCCGGATCTGATGGGGAAATCCGTGAATCACAAAACTCATCACCACCTTGTCGTATTGTTTTCCGGTATCCAGGGGAATATCCGCTCTTTTTCTGTGAAAGCTTACATTATCAAAACCAGCACATTTTCTTTGGAATTGCTTTTCCATTTTTTCCGAAATATCCACCCCTGTGATACTTCCTTTATCCGACAGATATTCACGCATTATGCAGGCATTCCTTCCCGTGCCACAACCCAGATCCAGAATATCATCCTCCTGCTGAATATCCATATCACGGATGGCTTTCCGGATGAAACCCCTGTATAATCCAAAGCTGGCAAAATTCAGAATGTTGTCATAATAGCGGGATAAAACCGGAGTGAGTTCCACGCCGGAATCGGGATACAATTTCTTTTGTTTTTTCATAAGCATTATCTATAAAATACAGAATCTTCGGTTTCAATATAATCTTCATCGTGATGTCCCAGTTCTTTTTCAATCAGCTCATTTTGCAATGATTTCACTTTATCCACCGAGGGGATATAGGATTTAATATCAAGTACAGGTGTTCCGTCAAAGGCATCAGCTCCACGGATATAAAGGGTATCTCCTGAAATGCTGTCGAGCCTGACAACTGAAAACCCGATGGGATTGGGTCTTTTTGGGCTCCTTGTGGAATATACACCAAATGTATGCTCGTGATTGGCTTCGGGTGGCTGCACATGGGGTTCCCAATTGGTAACAAGATCAAAATGGTAAATCACGATAATGTATTCAAACCAATCAAGAAAATCCAGCGCTTCACCCCCGTACTCCGGTTTCAAAACAATGGTTGCCACAGAGTCTGAGCGCAAAATACCCTGCCTGGGAGCGCCGGTATCCGGTGTGTACGGAGTATGATAATATCCTATGGGTTGGTAGCGTATGGTATCATTCACTCCCCCAATTGCGGAAATCGCCATAAAAAGCATCATAGCCGATGTAAATGCCAGGCTTCTCATATCAAAATGCCTTAAAAACACGTGCAAGGGAAAAACCCGGTGCATCCAGCTTCAAATCAAGGAAATAACCAAAGGGTGTCTGGCTTGTTTCAAAACCTGAGTTATTCATTTTTTCTTCCAGCCGGTTGAGAAAATCCATGGTAAACTGTGGATCGGCCTTGCTGTCCGAGAGATGGGCAAAACTGTGCAACACAAGTTTCCGTGATTCATTTTTTTTCATGATCCATTTAATCTGTTTGACCAGCTTTTTAAATACCGGATTCTCATTCTCTTCATCTTCCTTTTCAATTTGAATAAAGATGGTTTGCACATCAGTAAAAGTCTTTCCCTCCACGGCATCCGGAACAAAATCAAGGGTTTTGCTTGTCGGCGTATAGCCAAATTCCTTACAATACAAAAAAAGTGTTTTCATTTTTTACAATTGAGTTTTTGAATAAATATTATGCTGATTATCATAAATACTGTATACAGTCCAAAAAAAACATGGAAGCCAAGCCAGCTTATCAAAGCACCGCCGAATAAGGGGAACAGTACTGGCAAAATACTGCCGGCACCGGCAATACCTGTGTATATGCTCCGGTTTTGTATGCTCGATATCTCAAGCAGAACTCCGTTGATGATGATTTGATACAAACTGAGAAAAATCCCACCGGCCAGAAAGCTCAGCAGGTAAACAAAGAGATATCCGGGAAATAACCATGCCACCATAGGGAATATGACACCCAGGATAAGCATGGCCTTCATCATCTTATGATACCTGACTTTTTTTGCCCTGTAAAAAAGCCACAATCCGGCCACAATCAAACCTACTGTTTTTGCAATCAGAAGGTTCCCCACAAAAGCCGCATCCAGATTTCTGAAATTACGGGAATAAAGTAAAACAAAAGGCAAAATACCATAGCCAAGTCCAAGGGTATTGATGCTGATCAGATAATACTGCAGTCTTTTATCAGCACGCAATTCTTTAAAAACATCGGTAAATTTTTGCTTCAGTGGTTTGAAATCCCCGGGGATAAACTCCCGGAGTGCCCAAAAGCCAAGGCTTGCGAGAAACAAAAAACCGGCGGCATAGGCAAAAACATAAGAATAATTGGAAGGATATTCATGCTGACTCAGCACTTCACGCACAAAAAAAGCAGAACCAAAGATACCGGCACTGGAAATAATCTGTTTCAGTGAAAAAAACTGTTTCCTTCTGCTGTCCCGTATGGATTTGCCCAGAATGTCGGTAAAAGGTATATTGGCAAATGCCCCGCTCAGTGAAAAAATTGTTATAATGATAAAAATAAGTGCAATCAGCCATTCCGTGGAAAGTCTGTCCAGACTAAGAAACAACACGGAAATGGCAAGCAGGGACAATACCCGCATATTAATGGCACCGAGCAGGAAAGGCTTTTTACGGCTCACTCCCGACATCAGCGGTGCAAAAAACAATTGTGAGAAGCGGGATCCCCCGATCATGATGGCCGTGAGTATGCCTACATGAACCTGTGTACCACCTGCATTAAGCAACATGGCAGGGATCACAGTGTCCACATCCATAAAATTTTTGGCTATGGCCAGTAGTGAGGCATGCCAGATAAAAGCATAAAAATTTCTGCGTGATATGTTTTTATCCACGGTTTTCATTATAATTTCAGTGCTTTGCCCGATGGATGCAACTTATGTGTCCTTGTGGACAAAATAATTTTTTCCGCATTTATTTCCAGAAGGCTAACAAGCTGTTTGATATCATTTACCGGTGAAATCACTGGAAGGAAGTAATCAGAAATAATGTGAATATTTTTGCCGAAAAATCGGGAAACTACACAGTCAACCCCCTCAGTCTGCAGCAAACGTGCTATGTTTTGTCCTTTTTGCGCATTACCATGTTCCTGCTCATCATCATTTCGATGTTGATTTGGGATACTTTTCTTAAAATGCAGCTTATCCCGGTCAAACGAATATATCAGAAACTTTTCTGACTCTCCGAAATGATTTTCCGGCAGTTGCAGATTTTTTGTCAGAGCAATGGCGATTGTAAACTCTTCTTTCATATCTCAGATGTTTTGGGCTTATACATGATTTATACCGGTTGAGCTGCAATTGGGGCAAACGGCTTTATCTTCCGGCTGGTTTAGAGTAAAACGAGTATTACAGGCATTGCAGATATACCACTGATTATCGAACCAGACATTTCCAAAGGCTGTTTTGATCTCTTTTGCTTCAACAAAAGCCTGTGCAATTTTTCGCCGTGCATTTTCATAAATCCGGGCAAATGTAGCCCGTGAAACTCCCATCAATACACAAGCCTCCCGGTGTGTCATGAATTTGTAATCTGCCAGTTTGATGGCTTCATACTCTTCATATAGCAACTCCACACTACCCTGACATTCATCCGTGCATCCATAGGGCTTAAATCCCATAAAGACCGGAGGGGCAACAATTTTTTTCAGACTGGGTTTTCGGGGCATGACTTTTATTTAGATTGATTCTATGCAATTATAATGAGAATATTCTTACTATTCAAACTATTTCATACAAAAAAACCGCTCCAGTCCGGAACGGTTCATTTTTGATAGTTTCTGTGGTCGAAAGATATTTACAATTCTTTCTTAGCGAGGTAGAAATCAACCATATCATAGGTACTTTTCTCACGCTCATCCATGCTGTCAAGATCAATCGGCGGAGGCACAATAACCTTATCACCCGGCTGCCAGTCAAGCGGCATGGCCACACCGTGTTTATCAGATGTCTGCAGCGCCTTCAGCACCCGCAGTATTTCATCCATATTACGACCAACATTGAGTGGATAGTACATAATCATACGGATGATGCCTTTGGGGTCGACAAAATACACGGCACGCACAGCAGCAGTTTCATGCTCATTGGGCTGCAGCATACCATACAGTTTGGACACTTTCATGTCGATATCGGCAATAATCGGGAAACGGAAGTACACACCGGTGTTTTTCTTCACGTTGTTAACCCATGCCATATGTGAGTGAATACTGTCAATACTCAGACCCATCAATTTGGTGTTGAGTTCGTCAAATTCTGACTGACGTTTGGCAAAACCGGACATTTCGGTTGTACACACGGGAGTAAAATCGGCAGGGTGAGAAAAAAGCACTACCCAGCTATCTTTATTGTACTCAGAAAATTTGAGTTTACCGGTTGTGGTTGTTGCTTCAAAATCCGGTGCTTTGTCGCCTATTCTAGGCATTGGATTGATGTTCATTTCTTCGTTTTCCATTTTGTTTTGTTTTATCAATGTTCTACAATTTTAATTTCACTGGCAAATATACTACACAATTTGCCATAAGTCAAATTGATATTTTTTATCTTTGTCATAAATTTTATCTATATGACATTTGTACAATTGAGTTACATTCTTGCCATAGAGCAATACGGGAGTTTTCAGAAAGCCTCAGAGGCCAGTTTTGTCACCCAGCCGACCCTGAGCATGCAGGTAAAAAAGCTGGAAGAAGAGTTTGAGACAATTCTATTTGACAGAAGCATTCATCCTGTTCAACCAACAACAGAAGGCAGGGTAATTCTGAACATAGCCCGCGATATTATCCGCAGGCATGATGAGTTACTGGATACTGCCCTGAGTTTTCAGGATACTCTGGTAGGGACCATCAAACTGGGCATCATTCCCACCATCATTCCCTACCTGACATACAGGTTTATTCCCTATTTCAGGAAGAAGTATCCACGGGTAAAACTTTCCATTGACGAGCTGGTGACAGATGATATTATTGCAGGGCTTCGTCACGGCGAACTGGATGCAGGCATCATGGCCACTCCTGTTGAGAAAAAGGGCATTGTTGAGTATCCATTGTATTATGAAGATTTCACCGCTTATGTATCACCGGATCATTCTTTATACAAATTTGACAAGCTGAATTCATTTCAGATAAGCACAGATGGTTTATGGCTGTTAAAAGACGGGCATTGTTTTCGTGACCAGATTATCAACCTGTGCCACACCAACACAAATGTTGTGGAAAAATACGATGTGGAATTTCGTACAGATTCTTTCAACAGTATTTTTCGTCTGATAGATACCGAGGGAGGTTATACCCTGCTGCCTGTCTTTGCTCATGGTGATCTGGATGAGAGTCACAAAAAACATTTGCGTTACTTCAATCCGCCGGTTCCCCAGCGAGAGGTAAGCTTATGCTCCAGAAAGGGATATCCGGGGAAAAGTCTGCTTGAAGCATTAAAACACAGCATTCAGAAAAACATACCTGCCGCCATGCAGCAACGAAGGGGGGACATTATTCCCATAAATCCACCGCCCACAACCTGATTCAATTTGTGCAAAAACACATCAACACGAAAAGAACATTTGTGCATTTGCCCGGCAATGAACTTTATTGTTTTTTTATGGTTTGGTCATTAATGGGATTTTTGGCATTTTTATTGAACAAAATCATATTGCATATATTCAAAATAAAAACAGCATGGTTACAATCAGATTATTACTTTTTAGCATGGTGGCATTCGTTGCCGCACAGGGATTTTCACAGGAATCTCAGAACTCAGAAAATGATACTTCCAAGGTTGAGTGGATGGATTTTGAAACTGCCCTGGAAAAACAAAAGGACATCCCAAAGCCGATTTTTGTTGATCTGTACACAGATTGGTGCGGCTGGTGCAAGAAGCTTGACAAGGAAACCTTTAGTAATCCAACGATTGCCAATTACCTCAACACGAACTTTTACCCGGTAAAATTTGATGCAGAAGGCAATGACACCATAGAATTTCAGGGGGAAACCTATGTTAACAGCAGTGAAGGTCGCCGGCCCACCCATGAGTTGGCGTTACATTTAACCAACAATAAGCCCTCTTATCCGTCCATGATTTTCATCGATGAACAAGGCAAGCCAAACATTGTGAATGGCTTTATGGATGTAAAAAAGATACAGCCAATTCTCGTGTTTTTCGCAGAGCAGGTGTACAAAACATGTCCTTTCGAAAAATTCAAAAAAGCATTCTCTGCTCTTTATCAGCGGGATGAGGAAGTAGATATCAACATGAGTGGCGAAGTCGGGTGGCTCAGTCTGGAAGAAGCTCTTGACGCTCAGTTAAAGGAGGAAAAGAAAATTCTTGTATTCTTTTATTCCGATACATACCATAGTGTATCTTCCAATCTCACCCAAAAAGTAATTCTGAAGGATCCACACATTGCATCATACATCAACAGCAATTACTATCCTGTATTTTTTGATGCTGCCCGCACTGATACAATCAAAATGTTTGATCAGACGTTTGTAAATGAGCAACTTGCTCCATCCTATCCACATCAGTTTGTATTTGCTACCCTGCAACAGAATGTCGTATTTCCTTCCATTCTGTTCATTGACAAGGACCGCCAGTTGTTATCGCCTATGCAGGGTTATTTTCCAAAAACCACCGTTGAGCCTTATCTTCACTTCATAGCTGAAGACAAATATAAGGACACGGACTGGCAGGAATATTACGGGGATTTTGAAGGCAAAATTAAGAAGGATGAAGCAGAAAAAACGCCCGGCAACGAATCACCGGGCGCTAAAAATTGATTGGCATTTGATTTGGTTTAATATTACCGGTACACCTTATCCCCTTCTAGTGCCGGTTTCAATTTCACAAAATGTGGGTTTGCCAAAACAAATTCCCAAAAATTAAGAACAAAACGTGCTGTTATCAGCTCCCTTTTGTTTTCTATGAGCCCCGAATACCTGTCTGTCTAAATGTTAATATTCTCTTAAAGAACCCAAAACGATGTGTTAAAGATACGCAAGATTTTCAAAAATCCAAATAATTTCTGATAAAAATCATATTTTTTTTATGTTTTTTATTTCACATTAATCCAAAGCCATGTAATATGCTCTGTATCTGACACATTACGTAATATAAAAAGAAGGCCTTATCAATCACTGTGATAGAGAACGGAAAAGCTATAATCATCTTTTAACCCGATAAGTTTCAGGGACAGATTCAACAGAGGTTTGTTGCTGTGATTATAGAGAAAGCGCCAGTCCATGGTATGCCCTTGAATGAGGCCTGCTGATCCGAGGGCTATTTTAAGGTCTGCACCATGATTAAGGCATACCGGCATCAGCATCTGAGCCACATCCAAACCGATAAAAGCATATTTTCCCGGTTCATCAAGAAATGTTTCCCTGTAATTTTCGATAAGCGGGAATAAGGTCCTGTCCTGGTAATTGATGAATTGTGTTGAGATGTAAGAAAAATTCACCTTATGATAAGATTCGAGAGAAATGAAATTATAATCCAGCCATTTTTCAGTTCCGACAAGGCGAATTTCCTTGTCTTTGCATTGATAGAGTGCATTCATCAGCCTGTTGATAAAAATACGTTCAGAGGACACCGAAAGGACAATTGTGGTATCATTGTCATCCATGAGTTTGTGCAAGTCTTCTTTATCTCCCCCATTGTATGCAGCACTGGTGATGGATAAAAAATCAAGTTCATTCTGGTTGTCAAAATATCGTTCAAAGCCGGATTTAATTTTCATGGCCTTCTGAGCATTTTCCTCCACTCCATCATGGACAATTACCACCGGAGCACCGGTTTCCAGTACGTATTCTGCAAGAAAATTGTACTGGATATCGGAATTTGGTTTGATGCTGATCAGGCTTTTGTGCCTGAACAATTCCTTATCTTCCGGATCCACAGATGCCACCAGGCTCACCTTATTGGTATCTGCATAATTCAGTGCAATTTCGATATTGGATTTGTTGACAGGTCCGATAATGATGTCCGGCGGGGAATCGAGCCCTTCAAGAATTTCGCGTGTAACATCGGAGCTGGCCTGTGTATCGTAGACAGAAAGATGGATGGTTTTTCCTTCCATGTCAATGCTGTCCATTCCTTGCAGGAAGCCTTCATAAAATTGCACCATAGAGCGGGAATCTGATAAGAGGGCTGGTTTCTTTTTGGCATCTTCCAGTGATTTGATATGCTTAAGATTATCATCAGCCCGGAATGGCAGCATTACAACAATTTCCAGGCTATCTATACCTTCAATATCCAGGCTGTCGCGCTGATCTGCAAGGATACTGTCAGGCATTGGTTTTGGAATGCTGTCAGACTGGTATGTGCTGTCCTTTTCCAGTTTCATGCTAACACCATCTTCAGCTTTGGGAAAAGTTGCCACAAAGCGGATGTGTTTTTTGGGAATTTTGATAACTTCTCCTTCCCATATTTCCCGTTTATTCAGCTCCGGGTTTGCTTCTGTAATGACGTCCAGATCAACATCATACTGTTTACCGATCCGGTACAGTGTTTCTCCGTCTTTTACGGTATGGTAAATAAATTTCGATGAATCCCTGGTAAATACCGGATCGCTGAAATCGACCTTATCCATGACAATGCTGTGCCGTGGAATTACGATGGTATCTTTTCTGCGCAGGCCTTTATCCTCCAGGCCGGGATTGGCTTCATATATCTCCTGAATGCTGACATTGTATTGTTTTGACAGTGCATAAAGTGTATGCTTTCGTCTTACCTGAACGATATGGCATTCGGAAGTATCCACAATCTGCCGGGGTTCTTCTGATTTCAATGGCCGCACAGGTATTTTCAGGCTTTGTCCTTCTTTCAGACCGCCGGTAAGCTCTGAATTATGGATTATCAATTCCTTTTGTTCCACATTGTATGCTTTGCAAATGGAATACATTGTTTCCCCTTTTTTAACCTTGTGGAGATAGAATTTTTCTCCGTTGATCATGATTTTTTCATTGGATACCTGCACCTCAGCCGACTTGTTTTGAGCAGTCGCACTCACTGTTATCAAGGCCATCATGACCAAAAGGTAAAGGATCTTTCTCATAATAATACATTCACATCAACCACACAAATATACGAATTACCCATGATAATTCAAATAAGCTGCCATACTTCAGTTAAATGGGATAAGCCTGCCATCGTTCAAAACAGATGACAGGCTTATGTAGCTGTTATGTAGGGAAATAAAATACTACTGCACACCGATGGTCCAGCCGGATGTCCAGTCACTGCCGGATCCGATATCACTGGAGCTGTCGAAATATGCATTGATGTCGGAAGCATTGATGCCACCGCTATATACGGTAGAATGGACAGCGTCCAGGGCATCAATTACCACATTATCACTGTTTTCGAATTTTTGTTCCTCATTTACTGTAGGGCCATTGGGATCGTCGATTTCTTCGCCACCTTCCATCACAGTGGAAACGGAATATTTCACAGCCACATCACTAACATCATCAGAGAGGTAAGCATAGTCGAGCTTCAGTTCGTCATTGTTCAGGTTCGTGAGCGTCTGATTATGCTCAACATGCACACTGCGTTTTTCAAAACCGGAAACAAGGACATTATAAATTTCAGCTTTGGTTCCTTCGCGGAGTTTCATCCCGTATGTTCCGTCAAAATTGTTGCCGATCAGGGTGATGTTTGACAGTATGGGTGAGGAATAGGGTGTTGCAGTATTGTTACTTTTGCTGTTATCACCTTCTATTCCACGGTCGCCGCCGTCACCGCCCTGGTTTGCAAGCCAGAATTGACCTTTGCCTCTCCAGCCTTCGGTCCAGTCGAAAGAATCATCTTCAGAATGTGTGGAAACCAAATATTTGGCATTGACAGTTCCGCCAAAAAACTCAAACCCGTCATCGGCGCCTTTATAAGACTGTAGATGATCCATAGTAGTAGCATCCCCGACAGCATAAAAAGCAAACCCATTGGCTTCATGGTCTTCATCAAAGGCTACACCAGTGTACTCAAGCCGGATATACTGCAATATACCGGAATCGTCGTTGTCATTGTTCCCACCGTAGGTAGCATTGCCTACCTCAGTAACACCGGTACCACCTTCTGCATTGATTGTGGCATTACCACAAACCATGATACCGCCCCAGTCACCTGGTGCCGGGGATGCAGCATCGGAAGTAAAGACAATGGGTTTGCCTGCTGTTCCGGCTGCGTTGATTTTGGCACCCTGCTCTATCAACAGGTAAGATACCTTCGAGGCATCGGCCTCTACTGTAACACCTTCATTGATTGTAATGGTGGCACCTTCTTTTACATGAACAGAACCATCCAACTGATAAGTAGTGTTTGCACTGAGGGTAATATTTTCTGTAAGGTCACCCCAAAGACGGGTTCCGTCCAGTCCTCCCGAAGGATCTTCTTCTTCATCATCTTTACAGGAAGTTGTAAAAACCAGTAAGGAAGCCATGGCAAGCATGAACAGTGTTGAAAATCTGAATGATTTCACTTTTTCCGTTTTTTTCATTTTTTTCATTTTTTTTAGCATGAATTGATACATTTACTATTTATTTTTAAGTTTATAACTTACACCAAATTTAAACCAGACACCTGTTTTGTAGCGATTAATCTCAGCGCTTCCATTTTTATTGTATTCACCAGTGTTATCTACTGTAACAATGTCCTGTTCATATATTTTCTCTTCATTCAGTAAATTTTTGGCAGTCAGGGACAATTCCCAACCCTCATACATGCGAATTCTGACAAGCGCATCCAGACTATTGAAGGGTAACTCATAAATATCCCCTTTACCGGCATCTCCCACTGCATAAATTCTTTTTCCACGGAGATTATACATTACCGAGGCATCAATATTTACATTATCACTTTTCACCAGTCTGTAGAGTAGATCGGCATTCAGCAGATATGGGCTAGCCCCCTGCATGGCGTGGGTTTTAAAAGTATTGGATGTTTCCGGACTTGTTTTTACTTCGGTATAAATCCATGATGCATTCATTCCTGCCTGCAATTCAGAAGAAATATTTTTTCGGAATTCAGCTTCCAGCCCAAAGACTTGTCCGCTCTCGGCATTTTGGTAAGTATATTCTATTCCACCACCCTGATTTTGTGAAACCCGTTCAATGGGTGTTTTCAGGATTTTACCATAGGCTGCCAGTGAAAATATCTCACCTGGCTTAGGGAAAATTTCCCATTTAAGATCGGCATTATAATTATCTGCATGCTGCAAATTGGCATTACCAAAAGTGGTAGCACTTCCGTATGAAGGGCGGTACCGGAAAGGAGCCATTTCCAGGAATCCGGCTCTGGTCAGGGTTTTGCTAATGGCCATGCGCATATTGGACTTATCATTGATTTCATATTTCAGGCTAAGAGCCGGAAAAATATCAATACCGGCAATTCTGCCCTGCCGTTCTCTTCTGTCAAAATAATTCACATATTGTTCTGATAATTCAGCCCGAAGCCCTGCATTGAGTAAAAGCGAAGGGTTTAGGCTGTATGTTAACTCCAGATAGGATGCCAGAATACCGAGGCCGGCATCATAGCTATCTCTGTTTTGTGTGTTGTTTTTGATAAAGATGGAGGAATCTGAAAAAGCAGCATCATTGATAATGTTTGTAACATCAATATTGGTTGGATCGGGAAATACCACATCATCGCCGGGTTGGGATACACCTGCAGGCTGGTCTGCGCACTGATCAAGATTATAAAAGAACACATGTGAAGCAAAATCGCGTCTTTTCTGCATTCCCTGCATTCCGAATTCCAGTTTTTTATGTATGTGATCTCCGGGTTTTTCATTGAAATCATATGTCATACGGGCGCTGGTTGCAAGGGTGCTGTCTTTCATTTCTGAAAAATACCTTAGCGTTTCTCCCTGATTGAGGGTAAATAATGAATAATAGTACCATGAATCATCTGCCTGATTTGTTTCCTGATTTCTTTCAAAAACGACAACCCTCCTGTCTGGTTCGGCACTTTTTCCGGCAGAGTAAGCTGCGTCCCAGTTGATGCTGATTTTATCTCCTATTTTGTGCTGACCGGTTAGCTGATTGGAAAACAAACGATGGTCATGATACATCATTGTCCTGACAAAGAGGTGATAGTCTTCAGCATCCACACCTTGCTTATCAATAAGCATATCTTCAGTATTGTTCAAATAAATCAGATGATACGTAATCTGGTTATCATTGTGCCTCCATGTGAGACCTGCAAGATTTGAAAAAGAGCTTGTGGCTGCATACTCATCGAAATCGAATGATTTAAGTATTGTGCCATCGGCTTTAAGAACAACATCCCTGCCCTGGTAAAATGATTTTCCTTTGCTGAAAGAAGAGGTAAAAACAGTTCCCAGGGTATGTCCGTTTTTCAGAGACCAGGTTTTGCCACCTGAAATGCCTACATCCATATTTGGCAGTGCCGTGAGTGTCGAATAATCGAAACCTGTAGAAAAAGGCTCATTGGAGAAATAATACCTTTGGCTGATTTCATTCATACCTGTCAATGCTTCAGGCATTGATTCCATACGCTCATCCAGGTTAAAACCAATATGCGTATCATCAGGGGCATCTGCAAGTCTGAAATCCTGAAAACTTGTCTGGCTGTTCACTGAAGCGCCTGCTTTGAATTTCAGAAATGCTTTTTCGGGATAATCTTTGGTCCGTATATTGATCAGTGCTCCTGAATAATCAGCATAATCAGCAGCAGAGAATATTTTCCTCACATCCAGCGTACTGACGACATCCAGGGGAAAGAGGTCCAAGGGCAGCAATCTCTGGTCAGGATTTGGGGAAGCCATGGATATGCCGTTGATTTCAGTTCTGTTGTATCTGTCTCCCAGACCTCTGACAAACAATTTACGGGCGCCCTGCATTGAGATACCGGATACTTTACTGACTCCCCCGGCTGCATCGGATACAGCTTTTTTAGACATTTCCGAAGCGCCAATGCTTTCCTGAATTTTGACTGCCTTTTTCTGCTCCATCAGCAACAGGTTCTCATTTTCACGGTTGGCTTTGGCCTGTATTTCTACCTGTTGCAGGGTTGTAACTGCTTCCTGCAACTCAACATCAATTTGTTTTGTTTCACCGGGGGCAAGCTCCAGCAAGATTTCATGCGCCTCATATGAAATAAAGGAAAACCGCAGTTTAACTTCTCCTGCAGGAAATTCAAGTTTATAATTACCATCGAAATCCGACATGGTTCCGATCTCACTATCAGGGACAAACACATTGGCTCCTATGATGGTCTCCCCGGTTTTTGCATCAGATACCGTCCCTACAACAGTAGCTTTCTGAGCGTACACATTGTGCACTCCGATGACACATCCAAATATTACTAACAGCTTCTTCATAACACCGGCAAATGTAAGGGTGGCAGTTTACCTAAAATATAAGCCATGGTTACCAAATCTTTAATTTCTGCATATCTGACAAATCACATGCAACCGGTTTAGGTCTAATACTATTAAGGGTTTTGATGTCAGAATAATTGAAATTGGTTAAAGGCAATACTTAACGCTAACTTAATTTTTTATTAAAGATTACTTATGCTTTACTTAGTAATATGCGGACTGAAAACAAACACAATGGCATGGTTAAGAAAAAGATACTACTAGTTGATGACGAAACTGATATTCTGGAGTTTTTGGGTTACAATCTTGAAAAAGCCGGTTTCACAGTATATACTGCCACTGACGGAAAGTCTGGGATTGATAAGGCAAAAGAGGTCAGGCCTGACCTGATCATTCTGGATATCATGATGCCTCACATGGACGGCATTGAGACCTGTGAAATTCTTCGCAGGGATACTGAAATTGACAAGGCGGTAATTTTGTTTCTTACTGCCAGAAATGAAGATTATTCTCAAATTGCAGGTTTCGATGCCGGAGCAGATGATTATGTATCAAAGCCGGTAAATCCCAGGGTTCTGATAAGCAGAATCAATGCTTTACTCAAGCGGAAATCTGCATCAGAGACAGATAAAACTCACAGGGATTCAGCAAGGGCCGGATCCATCATCATTGACAAAGAAAAATATGAAGTAATCAAAGATGGTAAAAGCATCATTTTGCCGAAAAAGGAATTTGCACTCCTTAGTTTACTTGCCTCTGTGCCTGAAAAGGTATTCACACGGGATGAGATATACAATAACATTTGGGGTGATTCCTTTGTTGGTGACCGCACCATTGATGTACATATCCGCAAACTCAGAGAAAAGATCGGCATAGAACACATAAAAACGGTAAAGGGTGTCGGATACAAGTTTATTGACTGATTAAGGAGAGATCATCTCAGGTTTTCGGATTCCCGTTGAATCAAGCTATGGATGAGCTCACAAAAGGCTTTTTGCTGCTTTGCTTTATTGAATTTTTCCATGGCTCTACTTCTGCCGGCTTTTCCCAATCTTTCACGCATATCCTTATCATTCATGAGCATCATTACTTTTTCGCTTAGTGCTTCCACATCAAATGCCGGGACCAGAAATCCTGTCTGTCCATCTTTTATGATTTCCGGGTTACTACTGACATCAAAAGCCACAACGGGTCTGCCTGCGTGCATTGCTTCTGCGATGCTAAAACCGAAGCCTTCAAAAACTGATGTACAAACATAGATATCAATATCAGACACAAATCCTCTGACATCATTGACAAAACCAGGGAAACGTACAAATTCAGACAGATTTTTTGCTTCAGTCTGCTCTTTCAGACTTTGTTCCAGTGGTCCACTACCTGCAATTTTGATGATGAAATCATCGCGTTGTTTTCTGATGATGTCTGCCATTTCAATCAGATAATGCAATCCTTTTTGCTCAACAAAGCGGGAAGCGTTGCCAAGCATCAGGGTATTCCGCATTTGATTTTCAGGCTTAGCGAAAGAATGAGGTTCGAGACCGTTGTACAACAAGTGAACCCTGGCATTCTCCTTTGGGATTGTATGCTCTCCGAAAAGCAAATTGGCTGTAGCTTTGGAATTGACAATAAAATCAGTGATGGCGTAATTGAACAAAAACCGGTTTAAAAATCCTGAATTGGGAGCTTTTGCCAGCCCGCGACGATAAATCCGGACGGGCACTCCTGCCCGCAAGCCTGCAATCCCACCGGTTTTCAGATCGGCCGGACCGTTAAAAACGAGTACATCAATTGCCTGTCTTTTGAAATAGCGGCACAAGCGTTGCAATTTGAAGGGATTCAGAAAGCTCAGGTTGCCAAGTTTGATGGGGAAAAACGACAGATCCTGCTCTGCAGCTTTATTCTGCAAAACAGATTCCGGTGCACCGGCAAAAGACACATCAAAGCCGGCTTCACTGGCATACACTGCATTTTCAAAATGCCAGCGTTCTCCCCCGCCCCAGGTTTTTGTACTGTTGACAAAACATATCCGCGGCTTTTTACCGGTAGATCTTCTGCCGGTATGCCCGGAAGTCTGCAGCAATCGTGCAAGCAAATCAGACAATCCACGGGATATTTTTGGCTCATTCATCAGAGCAAAGTTAATAATATTTGACGGATAACACGGCGGGCTGAAACCAGCAGGCCGGGATTGAATGCCTTATCAGAGGCAGAATCTGACACATCCTTTTGCTTAACAATTATCTGACCTGAATTTTCCTGACTTCTTTCCGGTTTTCAGATTGAATTTCCAGCAAATACAGTCCTTCATGAAGTCCATTGAGAGGAATTTCAATTTTATTTTCTCCCGGAATTGTTTCAACACGTTTTTGATTCAATAATTTTCCGGAAATATCGATCAGGTTCAATACCAGCTCACCCTCTTCTTTGAGCTCAATATGGAGATATGTCATATTTTCAGCCGGATTTGGAGCGATCTCACATCTGTCAAACTTCATGTAATTATCAATGGCTGATACATTTATGCTGTAGGAAAGTTCGAATCCCTGGGCTCTGCCGGAATTATCACTATCAAAAGTAATCGAAAGATGATCTGTGGAAACATCCAGACTTTCAGGGATCTGATTTCCGCTGAGTGTTGCTATGAGCTGATTATGAGTAACATCAATGATACGCAGATAATCTCCATCTTCAATATCAAATTCATTGAAATTGATGCGGAAATTTCTGGCCCCTTCCGGCTGGAGATACCAATTACAATAGGTGTTATTCAGATAGAGAAAGTCATTACTTCCATCGCTGATTGTGGCAGCACTATCGGTTAAGGTAGTCATCAATTCACAATAATCCGGTCTGACAGCCTTATAAGCCAGCGACCAACCTTCATCCACATCCTGATCATCACTTAGGAACCTTACCAGGACCTTATCGGAAGTGCTTTCAAACTCCTGAGCATCTTCATTTCCTGAGAAGCTTGTCAGAACAGGACTGGTTTCATCGGGCCCGTCAAATATGATCAGCTCATCCCCGGGCTGAACAGCACAGGCAAGCAGGTTGAATTCGATGTAGGAAACGGAGTCATCAGTCTGAATCAGCCATTCACAATTTTGATTGTTTCCGTAATTATGCAGCGGACCACTGCCATCATTGATGGTTCCCTGCATATTGTTCAATACTTTCAGCCCCTGGCAAAGATCTGGTGTTTCAGTTTTGGGAACAGCATTGGCGATGGCCTCGTGCAGCAGAGTAAAATCCGCACCGGATGGTGTCAGGGAATTGATGTTAAAATAGCCATCAGAATTACCGCCCCAGCCCCAGTTAAAATGGAAATAGGTACTATCCTGATAAGCATCAACGATGAATGCATGTCCCGATTGATAAACTGTATCTGACCAGCCGGCATAATAAAGCGGGATATTCTGGTCGAGATGGTCAATCAGCATACCGGACCAGTCAAAGCTTTCATCCAGGCTATCACGGAAAAGGTAAGTTGTGCTATCGGCGTATCCAAAATACGTATAAAGTGTATAGGCTCCTTTGTGGTTTGTCATTCCTGAACCATCCGGGCCGTATTGCATATCCACGGAAATTCCTATATGATGCAAAAGGTCGGCTACATCGGGGTTATAATCACTCAGTTTGCTACCCATGGCATCCCAGTTATAGCTTTGTTCTGAAAAATCCATCTCGAGATAACCGTAATTGGGATCGGTATAACTGTAGTAACCGGTTCCCTGATTGGGATAACGGAAATAATTCATCAACTGTCCGAGTGCTGTGGCAACACAACCCGTGAGTGCATGTCCGTCGGGGCCTGCAGGATCTTCCGGACAGGAGGCATTGTAGTATTTGCCCTGATCCCACTCTGTTTGGAGCATGGGTTCCCCGCCTGCTTCTTTCGAACTTTTCCAGTAATCCGGGTTGTGGATGTTATCCCAGGCTGATTGTATCTTGCTGTCGGCTTTACAATCATGATCTCTGACATATTTGGCTTGTGCACTGATACCATCCATCCATGACTGAAAATTTCCTGCCTCTGGATCATTGGGGCAATTATTTCTAAACCCGTAAGCAATCAGGGGAAACAGGTTTTCATTCCCTGAGAGAATCACAAATCCCTTGGGATCAAAATTCACTATCCAGTAATCAATTTTTCCTTCCTGTTTCTGCACCGGGTCAACATGCAATGCCCGGTAATTTACCAAAGCAAAGTCAGTATTTTCTGCTTTGGCTTTAATGATGGTTTCGGCTGCCTGTGCTATTTCCCCGGGTTTATTTTGTGCATTGCCCTGGAAAGACATCAGCAGAATGATTGATATTAGGTAAAAATATTTCATATTTCCGGATTTTTTTCTGGAATTCAATTTACACATTTTTTTCAAACCATTTGCAAGGATTTTTTTCTTGCAATAAAAAAGCCTACCTGCTACAGGTAAGCTTTTCATTCAAAAAATATTCATAGATTACTCATTCAGGTCCGGAGCTTTTTTTCTGAGATAATTTTCATTTTTTCTGGTTTTGTGAATGTCCAGGGCCAGATAGAGTGCTTTTCTGAAGGCCTCATCTGATGCCTTACCGTCACCTGCAATTTCGTATGCTGTCCCGTGGTCGGGTGAAGTGCGGACGAAAGGAAGTCCTGCAGTATAATTCACACCTCCATCTTTGGCAAGGGCTTTAAATGGTGCAAGTCCCTGATCGTGGTACATTGCCAAAACAGCATCAAATCCCCGGTACGCAGCATTTCCAAAAAATCCATCAGCAGGATAGGGTCCAAGTGCCATAATATCTTCTTCGCGTGCCTTATCCAGGGCTGGAATAATAATATCCTGTTCTTCTTTGCCCAGGAGGCCTTCATCACCAACATGGGGGTTTAATCCCAGAACAGCAATTTTCGGTTTGCGTATGGCGAAATCATAAATCAGACTTTTGTTTAGTACCCTGAGTTTGTTCAGTATGGCCTCTTCTGTAATATTTTCTGCAATTTCGGAGACAGGGAGATGGCCGGTGACAACACCCACTTTCATTTCATCACTGATCATCAGCATCAGGTAATCTTCTGTTTCAAACCGCTCGGCAAGGTATTCGGTATGTCCCTTAAAATCAAAGCCTTCACGCTGAATATTTTGTTTATTGATTGGGGCGGTCAGCAGGGCGTCGATTTTTCCCACCTGCAAATCATTGACGGCAGCTTCCAGAGCCAGGAAGGATGATTCTCCGGCTTCGGCTGTACTTTTTCCAAGTTCTACACGTATATTTTCATCCACCACATTGATGACATTCACTCTTTTGGGATTTGATTCCGTGGCATCATTGATATGATTAAGGCTAAAATTGCTGACATTGATTGCTTTTCTATGGTATGCCGCTACCTTGGGCGAGCCATATATTACCGGCGTACAAAAATCAGTTATTCTACTATCCCTCAATGTTTTGATGATGATTTCATAACTTATGCCATTGATATCACCATGTGTAATTCCAAGTCTTATTTTATTTTCCATAATTATGTCTGGATTTTATTGATGTTCGCGAAAATAGAAAAAATCGTGCAGAAGTCTTACACCTGTACCTGTTCCGTTTTTACCTCTGTAGGAATCTTTGGATTCCAGAAAAGCAGGCCCTGCAATATCCAGGTGAATGTAGGGATAATCTGTGAAGTGCTCAAGAAACTTGCCTGCTGTGATGCAACCTGCGTTTCGTCCACCCACGTTCTGTAAATCTGCGATATCAGACTTCAGTTCCTCTTTATAATCATCCCAGAAAGGCAGTTCAGCAATGCGTTCAAATCTGGCAAAGCCGGATTTTTTCAGTATATCCATATCTTCCGGAGCATTGCCCATAGCGGCGATGGCTTTGATTCCTACTGCCACTTCTGCAGCCCCTGTAAGGGTAGCAAGGTCAATGACGAGTTCCGGTTTATATTGTTTTGCATAGCTCAGTGCATCTGCCAGAATCATTCTTCCTTCAGCATCGGTATTTAATACTTCTACTGTAGTTCCGTCATGCATGTGGATAACATCCTGTGGCAAAAAAGCATCTTTTCCCGGTCTGTTGTCTGTTGCAGGCATCAGTCCGATCACGTGCTGTTTTGAACCGGTTTCCGCCAGAGTGAGCATCACTGCGGCCACTGCGGCAGCCCCTGCCATATCAGATTTCATGACATCCATGCTTCCTTTGGTGGACTTAAGACTCAGGCCTCCGGTATCAAACATAACCCCTTTACCAACCAAAACAATGGGTTTGTCATTGACCGGATTTTTGGGTTTCCACTCTACAATAGTAAAGCTTGGCCCCACTTCACTGCCTTTATTTACGGCAATGAGCCCGCCCATTTTCAGAGACTCAATTTGTTTTTTAAACAGACTTTCAACAGACAAACCTGTGTGCCTGAATTTTTCACCGAGAATCTCAGCAAATCTGATTGCATTGAGATGTGAATGAGGTTCATTAACCAGATCTCTGGCAAAACAAACGCCCCGGAGCATGGCCTGCAATCGTTTGACATCTGTTGTACCTGCATGTTGAGTAATGATTTCAATACCGCTGAGGCTGTTGACTTTTGGCTTTTTCAGATAGTTGTTGAACTGATAATTTGACAAAACAATTCCTTCGGTAATATCCTCCCATGCGGTAGAAAAATCGCTTCTGTCATCAATCACAAGATTTTCAATTTTGTTATCATTGGCAATTCCACAAAGCTTATGGCCTTTACTGCGGAGTTTTTCTCTTATTTGATAATCCGGTTTTCCATTATCGGGAATGACAATAACAAAGGAATGTTTGAAATAGCTGTTGATGTGGATGAACTTTTCTCCTGATTCAATCTGATCTTTTACGTAAGCTGCTTCTGTTTTTGTAAAAGACAATTTTTCAGAATCACAGGATTTATTTATCAGGTAAATTACAGACTTTTCGGGGTCTCTGACTTCCTGATATGATATGCTGATATTCATGGTTTTCAAATTTTTTACGAAGGTAAGGATAAAAATGGAAAAATATTACAGGATTCTTCCTGCTGTTATATCGCTTATCTATGAAAGATGCTCACAGCGC
>JBKGYK010000040.1:0-28482 GCA_046546095.1 Bacteroidales bacterium | reverse complement strand
GTATAGGCATTAATCCGTTCTGTTTTTATGGTTTCAGGAACAAAATACCAAATCTCATAATTCTCTCCTTTATCGCTCGCAACAAGTTTTTTGCACTCAATGCCGCAGATTTTCTTTGTTTTATCAGAATGGTTTATTTCAAATTCCGGCAAATAAATAGGATCATCAATGTCAACCAGTGCTTCCAGACTTTCCAATTCATCAAACGCTGTTGTTCCGTTCCAGGCAGGATCACTCGCAATCATCTCAATCTGTTCTGTCTTAAAATCAACCACCGAGACAAGCCTGTTTTCTGTATCGTGAAAAGAATACACAAACTTTTCGTTTGAAAAACAATCTGTGCTTTCATAGTCTCCGTTTTCAGAATGATTCATGTATGTCACCTGTATTTCATGGGAGGATAAAACATCTTCTTATGAGGGTCCGGAAGCAAAAATGAAAAAACCTAATATGATCAGTATGCTTTTCATCATTATTTATGGATATAGTTAATAACAGCCTTGTTTAAACGGCAGACCATAAAGGTAAATATTTTTTTTTTGGTTTTCATTCATCTAATAAGCCCGGCATTTATGTCGGGGTTTTTGAGGCGGAAAACACAATGGGGCTTTAGCCCTGATATTTTATGAATGATAATTAATATAATATTCCACCAAATTTGCAGTAGTACTCTTTTTTTGTGAAAATGGTGAGCTCTCAGGATTTGAGCTCTGGTATTCACAAATGATATGGGATTATGCGAATATTTGCGTTCCAATAAACGTTAATAAATCTCTTGGAAAAGTAAGCATTTCAATTATCTATAATTGAATGAAACTATTACTTTTGTTTCAAATTAATAACAGCAAAGAAAACATGGGACAAGACGATCGTTTTAGCAAACTGCTTTCACACGCGAAGGAATATGGTTTCGTTTTTCAGTCAAGTGAGATATATGATGGACTGAGTGCCGTTTATGATTACGGACAAACCGGTGTTGAACTGAAAAACAACATCAAACAATACTGGTGGGATGCCATGGTGAAAATGCAGGAAAATGTTGTAGGGCTGGATTCGGCCATCTTTATGCACCCCAAGGTATGGAAAGCTTCCGGCCATGTGGATGCATTCAATGATCCCCTGATCGATAATAAGGATTCCAAAAAACGATACCGTGCCGACGTATTGATAGAAGAGCATCTGGAAAAAATCCAGAAAAAAATCGACAAGGAAATCAAAAAAGCTCAAAAACGCTTTGGCGATGATTTTGATGAAGAGCAATTTGTATCCACGCATCCCCGTGTGGTTAAATACACAGAAAAAATTGATGGCATAAAGAAACGCTTTGTCAAAGCACTTGAAGAGGAAAAGCTCGACGAGGTAAAACAAATCATCATTGACGAGGAAATCGCTGATCCCGTTTCAGGCTCCCGCAACTGGACAGACGTGCGTCAGTTTAACCTCATGTTTGACACCCGCCTTGGTTCTGTGGCCGGCAGCGACAGCAAAATTTACCTGCGTCCTGAAACCGCGCAGGGCATTTTTGTCAATTACCTGAACGTGCAAAAAACCGGTCGCCAGAAATTGCCCTTTGGAATCGCCCAGATTGGTAAAGCATTCCGCAACGAGATTGTAGCCCGTCAGTTTATTTTCCGTATGCGTGAGTTTGAGCAGATGGAAATGCAGTATTTTGTGCAGCCCGGTACCGAAAAAGAATGGTTTCAGCACTGGCGTGAAAAACGCATGAACTGGCACAAAGCCCTTGGTTTTGATATGGATATGTTCCGCTGGCACGAGCACATCAAACTTGCACATTATGCCAATGCAGCATACGACATTGAGTTTGAGTTCCCATTTGGATTCAAAGAACTTGAAGGCGTACACTCCCGCACAAATTTTGATCTCAGCCGTCACGAGGAAACCTCCGGCAAAAAAATCCGCTATTATGATCCCGAGCGTGATGAAAGCTATGTGCCTTATGTGGTGGAAACATCCATTGGCCTTGACCGTACCTTCCTAATGGTGATGACAGCAGCCTATACCGAAGAGAAGCTGGAGAAAGAAACCCGCGTGGTGATGAAAATCCCGGCTCCCCTGGCTCCGTACAAAGTGGCCATATTGCCTCTGGTGAAAAAGGATGGTTTGCCCGAAATTGCACGTAAAATCATGGATGAGTTGAAATACGATTTCAATTGCCATTACGAGGAGAAAGACAGCATCGGCCGCCGGTATCGCCGTCAGGATGCCATCGGAACACCTTATTGCATTACTGTTGATCATCAGACACTGGAAGACAATACCGTCACCATACGTGAACGTGACAGCATGAATCAGGAGCGTGTCCCCGTCGATAAACTATTTAGTATTGTTGATGAAAAAGTCAATATGAAGAATCTCCTGAAGCAAATATAAGGTAATATTATGCGATTACTGCGGACTACATACCTGTTTCTTGCCGGCATCCTGTTTTCCTGCAGTCTCGGAGCTCAGCAGGTGCCGGGAATTTTATCTGCGGAAACACACAAGATGTACAGCAGACAAATGGAAGCTTTTCGTTTGCAGTATCCTGTTGAGGCAATGCTGCGGGGCAGTTCTGTTGATTTGCCCCCGGTAAAACTTACCCACAGTCAGATGCGTGAGCTGATTGAAAACAGCGATATGTTCTGGAAGATAATTGACCCGGACAAAGTACTGGCATTTCTGGAATTTTATGCCATTGAGCATCCCGGTGAAACTGCCTGCATGATAGGACTGGCACTGCAGCAGCATGAAAATCATTCCGGTGTTTTTACACAAAAATCCATGCCTGAATCCCTTGCATTCCTGCCTTTGGTGAAGTCCGGGATGAATCCCCGATATGCTTCACCACAGGGAGCATTTGGTAGCTGGCAGTTCATGTACAGTACTGCCCGGCTCTACAATCTCAAGGTAAATGAGTTTGTGGATGAGCGGCTGGAAAATAAAAAAGCCACAGAGGCGGCAGCCCGCATGCTCGACGATTTGTATCGCATGTATGATAACTGGCCATTGGCATTGGCTGCCTATAACTGTGGGCCGGCTAAGGTGAACAAAGCCATCAAAATGTCCGGTGATTCGCAGAATGTGAGTGCTGTTTACAAGCATCTTCCTCTTCCGTATGCTGACATGTACCATGCTTTTATTGCGATGAACATTCTGATACGTCATCCGCTGAAATTTGGCATTGAACCGGTTCGGCTTGACAAACCGGGTCCTTCAGATACCGTTTTTGTACATAACAAACTCCACCTGGGTCAGGTTGCTGATTTGTTACAGCTTGATATGGCAGATCTGAAAGAGCGAAATCCTTCATACACAAGCAGCGTGATACCGGCGGAGGAATCGGGTAACATGCCACTGGTGCTGCCGGAAGGGAAGAAAAGCGCCTGGACTTTGCTTGAAGATTCCATCTACCATCACCGCGATACGTTTTATTTTGATCTTAAATCTCCCGAAGATAAAAGCAAAACTGCCTCTGAAGCTCCTGCACCCCGTGTGCCGGGCGACGATTATACCCCGGTGAATTACACCATAAAAAGCGGTGACAACATCGGGTTTTTAGCAGAATGGTTTGATACCCCGGCTTCTGATATCCGCTACTGGAACGACATCCGCGGAAATATGATACGTGCCGGACAAACCCTTGTGATTTACATCCCCAAAAGCAAACTTGAATATTATGCGGCTGTGGATAAGCTGAGTTTTCAACAAAAACAGGCCAGAGAGGGTAAAGTAGTGAGCCGTGAAAAAGAAGAAACCAAACCTGCAGAAAAGCTGAATCCGGGAGAATACGAGCTTTATACAGTGAAATCAGGGGATAATCCCTGGCAAATCGCCAAACAGTTTCCCGGTGTGAGCGATCAGGATATTTTGCGATGGAACGGCATCGGTCCGCGTGATTTGAAACCCGGCCAAAAATTGAAAATCAAAAAAATGCAAAGCAAATGATCAGGCCGGTACACATCCTGGGTTTTTTGATGGCTGTACTTTTGCTGCTTGCAGGTCTGGCAATGGTTTTTCCTGAGGACGGTATAAAAATCGGTTCTGTGGAACTGAAATTTCCTGACTTAACGAGTTTTTTCAATCCTGAAAAAGTAGAGTATGCCGATATTTCGGATATTACCAAAAAGCAACTCAAAGTGGATACATCCGATGCTACAATCGCAGATACCACTGCTATCCAGGATACCATTCGTGCCGATGCCGAGGTGCTGGCTGCCTCAGAATACCCCATCGAATACGCCAAGGGAGCAAAGCAGGATATGTATGCTTTCTTTGAAAAAATGGAACAGGCAAGAAACATAAATGCTTTGCGTATTTTGCATTATGGCGATTCACAGATTGAAGCAGATCACATCTCCGGATTTCTCAGGGAGCGCCTGCAGCAAAGTTTTGGCGGACAGGGACCGGGTTATCTGGCCGTGAAGCCAGTCACCCAAAAACTTTCATGGCGCGTGCATCCTGATGATGCCTGGAAGCGATATACCTTATACGGAAACGTGGATTCTACCATCACGCACCAACGCTATGGTCATGCCATGGCATTGTTCCGCTATGCACCCGTATGGAATGATAGCTTGCCTGAAGATACCACTGAATATACAGCATCATTTAGCGTGGAGAACTCATTTCAGGGTTATGGCAGAACAAACCGCTGGGACAAAGCAAAACTGTTTTATGGAAACCTGCACCGTCCGGTGGTGATAAGCCTGTACAGTATGGAAGATGAATTAATCCGGCAGGACAGCCTGATGCCCACAGATAATACGCAGGAATACCTCTTGTCTGACAGCCTGATGGATGCGTTCCGTGTGGAAATGTCCGGCTACGATAGTCCCGATGTCTATGCCATCAGCCTGGAAAGCAACAAAGGTGTTGTGCTTGATAATCTGCCGCTCAGGGGCAGTGCAGGAACTGTATTTACTGCCATAGAGCACGGTATGATCCTGGATTGGCTGAATCGCCTGAATGCAGGAATGATCATTGTCCAGTTTGGGGTGAATGTGGTATCTGATGAACTTGATGATTTTTCTTATTATCAGAGATGGATGGCGCAACAGTTGAAGGCTTTACAGCGTATGAAACCGGATATGCCTGTGCTGGTGATAGGTGTTTCAGATATGTCCAAAAAAGAGAGGACAAAATATGTGTCTTATGACGCCATAGAAATAATCCGGGATGCTCAGAAGAAAGCGGCAACAGAAGCCGGCGTTGCTTTTTGGGATATGTACGAAGCCATGGGCGGCGAAAATTCCATGCCGAGCTGGGTGTGGGCAGATCCGCCACTGGCAAACAAAGATTTTACGCATTTCAATGTAGAAGGTGCCCGCATCATCAGCAACATGCTGTACAATGCCATCATGCTGGAATATCACATTTACAGAAATCAAAAGGTAGAAAAGAATGAGACCGGTGAAGGTGCTTAAAAAAGCCATGATTATCCTGTTTGTCACAGGAATGCCTGTTCTGCTTTCAGCTCAGGTGAATCCCTTTGATATCAAAAAATTTGAGTTTATCGATTACGATGAAAATAGCTTCATTATGAACGATCATCAAAAATCGAAAGCCTTTTTCGAAAAAATGGACAGTCTGATTTTACTGGGTAAAGGAAAAATCAACATTCTGCATATCGGCGACAGCCATATACAGGCAGATTACGTGTCCGGGCAGCTAAGAAAACGCTTTCAGAATATGGCCTGGGGACTGAATGGTGGCCGGGGCTTTGTGTTTCCGGTGAAAATGGCCGGTTCCAATAACCCCTGGAATTTCTCGCTTAGCTACACAGGAAGCTGGGATGCCTGTAAGAATGTTGAAGAAAAAAGGGATTGCCCCATCGGTCTGGGTGGTTACATTGTTTCTACTACCAGCGAAAAAGCCGGATTGTCAATAAACTACCGGGAAAAAAATTACCTGCCATACACGCACAAAAAAGTCAGGGTGTATCACAATATGGATACAGCAAACTGGAGGCTGGCAATGAAGGATACCAGCCTGAGCTACAAACTTACCCACAGGATGGATTCAGCTTATTCCGTATTTGAATTTGATACCTGTCAGCATGATTTCTCCATGGAAGTACACCGGAAAACCGATGCGGGTGAATTTATCCTGCGGGGCGTGTCGTTCGAAAACGAGGATCCCGGCATTGTCTACCATTCGGTTGGTGTTAACGGTGCCGAGGTGGAATCATGGCTGCGCTGCCCGCTGATGATGCAGGACATTCAAAGCATTGAACCCGATTTTATCATTGTGTCCCTGGGGACCAACGATTCCTATACCAGCAAATTTGATAAACTGGAATTTGAAAACAACATGCGGCGTTTTCTTGACAGGTTGAAGAAAACTGCCCCCGGTACTGCTCTGCTCTGGGTGACACCCGGTGACAATTACCGGTACCGAAAATACCTGAATTACAACACCGAAAAAGCCACCGAGGTGATTTTAAAACTTGGCAGAGAATACCATTTTATGGTGTGGGATTTTTACGATATCATGGGTGAGCTAAATGCCATCATGTCGTGGTATTATGCCGGGCTTACCGCCAGGGATAAATTGCATTACAACAAAAAAGGGTATGAATTGCAGGGAGACCTGATGTTCAATGCCTTTCTCAGAGCATACAATCAACACATTGATCAGAAAGCAAAACTGCAGGAATAATGGAGTTTATACGCAGCTTTTTTACATACGACCCCAGAGAGCCCATGTTGTTTACCCACATGTACTTCTGGTTGTTTTTTGCTGTGTTGATGGTGGGCTATGTGCTGATATACAAAAAAAATGCCTGGCGTAACGCTTACCTCTTTTTGTTCAGCCTCTTTTTCTACTGGAAATCCGGGGGGCACTTTTTTACCATACTGATTTTTTCCACCATCGTGGATTATTTCATTGGCCGGATGATATACACCAAAACCACAGAGTGGAAGCGTAAGTGGCTGGTTGCTGCATCGATAACGGTAAACCTGGGATTGTTGGCGTATTTTAAATACGCTTACTTCTTTACAGGGGTGTGGAACGACATTTTTGGCACCAGTCACGAAGTAGTGGACTTGCTTGCTCTGTGGACAAACAACCTGACGGGCAGTAATTTTACTGTGGAAAACATCATACTGCCGGTAGGGATATCCTTTTTTACCTTCCAGACCATCAGTTACACCGTGGATGTTTATCGGCGCAAGGTAAAAGCGGTGAATAATATCATTGATTTCGGATTCTACGTGTCTTTCTTCCCGCAACTGGTGGCAGGCCCCATTGTCCGGGCAGCAGATTTTGTTCCGCAACTGTACATCAAGTATCAGCTAAAAAAAGAAGAGTTTGGAATAGCCATTTTTCTCATTCTGAACGGGCTGATCAAAAAAATGCTGATATCGGATTTTATCTCTGTGAATTTTGTGGACAGGGTATTTGCCAATCCGGATTTGTACAGTGGATTTGAAAATCTGCTGAGCGTGTATGGTTATGGTTTGCAGATTTACTGTGACTTTTCAGGTTATACCGATATCGCCATAGGTGTGGCGCTCCTGCTGGGATTTCGTTTGCCGGTCAACTTCAACTCACCATACAAGGCTGAAAACATTACCGATTTCTGGCGGCGCTGGCACATTTCGCTTTCTTCCTGGTTGCGGGATTATCTGTACATTCCGCTGGGGGGCAATCGCAAAGGAAGAATTCGCACCTACATCAACCTGATGATTACGATGTTACTGGGCGGTCTCTGGCATGGTGCGGCCTGGCGTTTTGTTATCTGGGGTGCTTTGCATGGTATCGGACTAGCCGTTCATAAAATGTGGAGAAAAGCTTTTGGAATACCGCAAAAGCAGCGTTCTGGCTGGCATCATTTTATTGCCGTGTTTATAACCTTCAATCTGGTAAATTTTGCCTGGATATTTTTCCGGGCAAAGGACATGGATGTGATTGGCCGGATGTTGTCACAAATTGGCAAAACCTTTTCTGCTGATCATCTGAAACAGATACCGGAAGTGATATCTGCCTACGGACATATTTTTGGCCTCATGCTGGCCGGATACATTATCCACTGGCTGCCAAAATCATTCAAAGCCAAATACACCAAATGGTTTGTTGATACACCCTGGTATGTGAAAGTGCTGGCTGCTATTATCACGGCCTTTGTGTTGTATCAGGTAAAATCCGCGGATATTCAGCCTTTCATTTATTTTCAGTTTTAGGGCGGGATTTTTGCATTTTAATTGTAGATTTGTAGGAATCATATAACAATTGCATGGGAATCAGAGAAAATGACAAAATTGCACGTGTAAGCCTCGCTGTTGTTGCATCTGTATACAATGAGGTCGAAGGATTACGTGCATTTAACGCAAAGTTGCTGGAAGTCCTGAACAAAATGGATGTTAGCTTTGAGGTTATTTTTGTCAATGATGGAAGCAGAGATGGTTCGGATACAGTGATTGAAGACATTGTCAAAAGCAATCCGGCAGTCTGTAAATCCATTCATTTTTCAAGAAACTTTGGGCACGAGGCTGCCATGATAGCCGGTGTCGATTATGCCAGTGCTGATGCCATTGTATGCATGGATGCAGATTTGCAACACCCGCCCGAAAGCCTGCCTGCGATGTATGAAAAGTTTCTTAGTGGAACAGATATCATCAATATGGTTCGTGAGGAAAATGATGACAATGGGTTTTTTAAAGGCATGTTTTCCCGTGTATTTTACCGCATGATGAATCGGATTTCACCGGTTAAACTGGTTGAAAATGCTTCCGATTTTTTTCTGATATCCCATCGTGTTGCCGAAATATTACGACATGATTTCCGTGAGCGCAACCGATTTTTGCGTGGGTTTATTCAGATTGTCGGATTTAATAAAGATACTTTGTCCTTCCATGCAGTTAACCGGCAGTTTGGAAAAAGCAAATACTCTTTCTGGAAACTCGTAAAGCTGTCATTTAATGCCATTGTATCTTTTTCCCGGGTTCCTTTACATCTTGGAATGGTTGCGGGCATTGTATTTGCCATATTTACATTGATTGTTGGTGTTTATTCCATCGTGATGCACATTGTCGGGACACCGCCGCCAGGTTATACGACATTGGTAGTGTTGGTAAGTTTTGCTTTTTCGATACAATTTTTCCTGATAGGATTTATTGGTATGTATGTTGGCTACAATTTTGAGGAATCAAAAAAGCGTCCGATATACATTGTGGAGCGTACAGATATTGATTATTCAAATGATGAAGTATCCTAGGCGAGCGTTTATTTCGTTTTGTCAGACTTATTTGCTTTTTCCGCCTTTTCCATCATTGCTTCAAGGGTTTGTGAATTATCACGTGTTATTACCCGTTTTTTAAAGTAGGTTGACAGGATCCAGTGATTGAGTCCTTTGGATTTGTTGGGTATTCGTATTGGGTAGATTATATTGGATTTTACTGTAATATCCGGAATATGGATGGTGTCACTTTCTGATTGCTCAATAAAATCGTAAACAAAATAGGTTTGTTGACTGAGTTTTTTTGCGTTTCCTGATATTAAGTCGTGATGGATGTTTTTAAGGTTTATTGAATTTGAAACACCGAAGATGGTCAGGATGAAAATCAATACATACACAGCTTTTGTACTTATTGTATTCCTGAGTTTATCAAGTAAAGGACTCGAAGCCAGTTTAACTACAAGCAGAATAACAAGAAGTGCCGAAGCGTAAAAAACAGGAATCAGTCCCCGCTCTCTGATAGGAATATGTGTTCCCAGTGAAAACAACAAAACAAAGCAACCGGCAAAGACGAGTAAAATGGCACTGAATGCAATATACCAGGTAGGCAGGCCAAATAATTGCGTGTGATTGGCAGTATTTCTTTTGGGCAGAAGATACAAAAGAAAACTGAGCGGGATCAACATTGAGACCCAAAACCAGTCCTTCAGGTAGTCACTCAGATGAAACAGTGAAGTTGAAAGAGATGCTGCAATATTTTGATTTGGGTTGGCAACAACTTCAGATTCCAGCCTGCTTGTTGTTCCGGGAGCTAAGACTACCATTAAGCTTAAGCCTATGGCGTATGCAAGAATGAAGTAAGAGGTAGGTCGTAATTTTTTACGCTGTTTTATTTCTAAAATGATGAATGATAAGATGGTTAACATCATCACGATCATCCAGTTTTCATTGGATCCAATGATAAAGAATAGTGTTAAAACAATTCCGGCGATAGCTAAAGCATTGTATCTTTTATTTAGCCTGTTGATAAAAATATAAAGACTCAAAAAATAAAAGATGGCCGGCATCACGTAAACAGAAAAACCTGAAAACCAGTAGAACTGTCTGATGTGGGGATTATGAGCAATGAAAAAGGTAAACAGAAGGGTAGAGAACATCAGTGTTCTGCTCCATGAAAAACTTTTGCTTACACTTCTGAGAAATATGGTCTGAGATAAAAACAGGAGAATGAATGATATTATGGGAAACAGCCGGCTAAAACCCGGAGTTAAAAAGGGTCTGCCTGGAATCTGCATGATTAATGAATTTGCAAATCGGCCATTATAACCGGAATTGTACCAGTATTTTACAGCTTCCCAGTAAGGTTTGTCACGGAGAAAAAAACCATGGAAAAAGTCGTCAGATGCCCCGTAAATATTATATTGTGCCAGTTGAAAAGCCGGAATAATGGCGATGATGCAAAACAGGATGATAATGACATCAAAAAAAACTTCAATATTCCACTTGAAATATTTCTTCAGCATTACACTTTATTTTTAGGGTTTATACATTATGATCATCAAAAATAATAAATATAATTGCTGCTGAACCGAATTTTTAGGATTTAACGATCTGCCTTTTGTTATGGAAGGCAGAATTTATTTAGTAAAAACCTCAATTTTAAAATTATCCAGGTAAAATGTATCTTCTTCTGCCATGAAAAAGAGCTTCACCTGATCTGCTTCCTGCAGCTTTTTATCAAAAGTTATTTGTTTATTGAAATTATACCATCTTTCTTCTGATTCGATGGTTTCCTTTATCCCAAATGACCGCCAGTCTGTAATTTTACCGTTTTTTCTGCCCTCAATAACAAAAAGGCCACTGCAATTTTTTGTAGGAGCCAAGAGTTTCGCTGAAACCATGATTTTGCTGTTTGATGTATAGTTCGCTTTACTGTTGTTTATGACAGCAGTCTGGCTGTATTTGTTGTCTAAGGATACCATGGATGAGAATTTACCAGCAGCTGCATATTTTTTCTGCCTGTTGGCTTTCCCCTGGAAAGGACTTTTTTCGCTTTCGTAATCATTGAAAAATTGAATATTTCCTGATTTTAACCTGTTTTTATACTGGTCCGGGTAAAACTTCTTTAGCGAGTCAGCTACGCATTTTGCAACAGATTTTCTGCCAATTTCAGCATAATGTTCAGTTGTCCACTTTTGATTGATAAACTGATCATTCCTCACATTTCTGAAATTATTAACAACAGTTACACCCCTGCGACTGTAATAATCAACAAGTAAATCTACGTTATAGTCCATGATGTTGATTAGGTCATTGCCCAATAGCTCATTGGCTTTGTCAACATTTTCAGCCATCAGGTTAAATACCAGATTCCAGTTGCGTTTGTTTGCCAGCTTTACAATCTTGTTGAAATCCTTAATTCTGGGGTTGTTCAAGGTGTCGATCTGAAATGCGTAGCCTTTCACGTAATGGCAAGCCAGAATTGTTTTGTCCGGATCTTTTTTCCCGCTGCTGTCTTTGATGCCATGTGTTGCTATCCACTTATCCCATTTCTGCACATTTTTGTGGGGAAAGTCATCCGGAACCGGCAAGGGATCATTTTCCCAGTCATCCATAACCATGGCTGTGGTTTCTTCATCGCTGTATTCATCATAAGTCTTGAGGCTGAGCATCATTCTGTTGACCAGCGGGGGGTATGGTTGAATCATCAGGGCATTTTTCTGCAAATTGGTCTCAAGCTGACTATGTATCCAGACTGTATTAAACGACCTGAGATTGAGCGTGACTATCACTGTTTCAATATTATGATCTGCGGGCAATGCTCTGAGAAAGGCGTAGTATGTTCCTGCATGACTTGCAGGTTTTGTAATGTCGCAAAATTCAATCTCAGGGTAACATGCTGAAATAAACTCATGAATCCATCGTTTATCTGTATCATCCTTTCGTGTGGTTAAATTGCTGGATTCGCCTACATACAATACTTTGCAGCTGGGGCTGACTTTGTCCAGAATTTCCACAAATTCAGTATTTATGTCCTTGTAATTATTGTAATACAGTTTTTTGTATCCTATGTTCAAGAGCACAAGTAAAAGTACAAGTACCAAAAGTCTGATCGATATTTTCTTCAGCTCTTTCATATTAAAATTGGAAATAGATGAATGGATTTTTTGCAATACCTGCATAGACGATCACTGCCCAGATCAAAATTGCATAAATTATCCAACGCATGATGATGTGGTATTTGTCCAGCATTTTATCAAATCGTTTGTTGTATAATAACACATCTGAAAGAATAAAGAATCCAAGGAAAATCCACACGTAAAGCTTGATGTCCAGGCTTTCGGCTTGATCTGGTGATTGTCCGCCAAGTCTTTTTATCATACCAAAGGCATCATCAATGCTTTGGCTTCTGAAAAATATCCATGCAAAGGTGACAATCAGAAAGTTGACCAGAATACGAATCAAATGCCCTGCAGAAAATTTCTTTACTTCACTTGGTCTAAACAGCTTGCGAATCAGATATTCAATCAGGTAGACCACTCCAAATATCCCACCCCAAAATACAAATGTCCAGTTAGCACCGTGCCACAAACCGCTGATCAGGAAGACGGCCATGATGTTGAACCACCACCTGCTTTTTGTTTTTACCCGGCTGCCACCCAGGGGAATGTAAACATAATCACGGAACCAGGTGGATAATGAAATGTGCCAGCGTTTCCAGAATTCCATGACATTGGCGGAGAGGTAAGGAGTTTTAAAGTTGTTCATCAGATTAACACCCATCATAAGAGCTGTCCCGATGGCAATGGTGGAGTATCCATGGAAATCAGCATAAATCTGAAATGAATAAAAGAAAATCCCGGTCAGTAAATCACCGCTCATGTATTTCTCAGGTGTTGCATATATCTGATCCACATAAATCGCGAGGTTGTCGGCAATAACCATCTTGATAAATAAACCGTACAACACCAGCCTGAGGCCCCTGGAAATGTTTTTGTATCGTAATTTTGTGGTTTTGCGCAATTGTGGTGCAAGCCTGTCATATCGCTCAATCGGACCAGCAACAAGTTGGGGAAAATAAGAAACATAAAGTGCAAAATACCCCAGGTGATGATCAGCTTGTTGATTTCCCTTATACACTTCAATGGTATAACTCAGGGTCTGAAATGTGTAAAATGAAATCCCCACCGGCAACATAACTTTCAGTTCAGGCAATTCCGCCATGATGTTGAATTGCTCAAAGGCCAGGTTAAGGCTATCAGTAAAAAAGTTGAAATATTTGAATGAAAACAGTAAGCCAAGGTTTACCACTAAACTCAGTATAAGATAAGGTCGTCGCTTTCTTTTCCGGCTGATTCTGCTCATACGAATGCCGGCATAATAATCTATAGCCGTGCTTGCCAGAATCAGGATGATGTACTCAACTTTCCAGCACATGTAAAAATAGTAACTGGCTGCCAGCAACAACATCCATCTGTATTTCCCCGGTGTCAGATAATACAAAAATACTACCAGGGGTAGAAACAGTACATATTCCAGTGAGTTAAAAAGCATCCGTTAGGTACTACTTGGGTTTAATATTCATTTTAAGTGCGTAAAATTAGAAAAAAAATAAAGAAATAATTCATATTATGACTTGATTGTTAATCGTTATGTTTTAATTTCGTTCTTTATAAAAACAAACTTGCAACTTGTAACATGACATCTAAATTTAAAAACTATTCGGCATTCCGTGTTATTCTTCATTTTTTCCGCCAGGCAAAAGTGGAGTTTTTCATTGTTTTGTTCCTGACAATATTGAATGCAGCCTACCTTTTTCTTTTTAAGTACACCCCGTCACTTGATGGTGCCCAACATCTGTATAATTCCAATGTCATCGGGCAGATACTTAAGGGAAACGATTTCATCCGAAGTTTTTTTGAAATCAATGAAGTGCCTGTTGGTTACTGGACAGCTCATACTTTGCTGAGTTCGTTTAACCTGATTCTACCTGCCTGGCTATCGGATAAGTTGTTTTTATTAATCTATTTGATAGCAACACCTATGTTGTTTCGCTATATGATTCGGTCTTTCAATTCACGGGCATTGTACACAACAATTCTGATACTACCTGTTGTTTACAATGGTTATTATTTTATGGGATATTATGCATTTATTATAGCCTGGCCTATTGTGCTTCTGTTGCTGGGATATTTTTTCCGACACATAAAAAGCATGCAGACAAAACACTGGCTTGTACTTGGCTTATTGTTTTTGTTAGCCTTTCTCTCACATATGATTGTTTTTACCTTCACACTTGCTGTTGTATTCGGATGGCTTGTTTTTGATCAGGTATTTACCTTGATCAAAACCCGAAAAATTCATCTTAAACCTGGTATAACAAAGATTTTCAAAACTTTGCTGGCATTATTGCCTGCACTCGTGCTGGCTGTTATGTATGTTAGACATGTCTTTACTCTGAATAAAGGAACAAGCCTTGGTGAGGTTGTAAGTAAACCTTTCTCAGAATTATGGCAGACATTCACGAATTTGTCTATACTGGTTGGCTTTACTCATGAAAAAGAGGGCCCCTGGAATGTATTTTTCTTTTGGGTTATGGCTTCGCTGCTACTTATTGCCCTTGTTTATGCAATCGTTCAAAAGCACCGTAATACTCCGGAATCAGATGATAAACAAAGATATGTCTATTTCTGGGGATTGATAAGTCTTGTTATATTGGTTTTTTATTTTGTTTTTCCCAATACATTCGGGACTGGCAATGTTTCAAACAGGATTCTGGTGTTTTTTCTTTTTTCCTGTGTTACATTTCTTGCCATACAAAACTATCCAAAATGGATTCACATTCTGATTGTGGTGTCAGTAATTGTTTATAGTGTCGGCATGTATAATGTAAGAAAGCTTCCGTTTGAAAAACAAAACCAATTAATTGCAGATTTTATGCAGACCCAGGATTTAATGGAACCAAACTCTTCCTATATTACTTTACGATGCCACGAAATGTGGAATAATGTACATTATGGATGTTACGCAGGTGCTGAAAAACCACTTGTTTGTCTGAATTCACCTCAGAACGTTGGACATTTTCCTGTTGTATGGAATTATGATGAAGCTCCCAGATCATACTTAGGGGTGAATTCTCCTTCCGATATTGAGATAAACTGGTTCCCGGGTTCAGATGAGGGAAGTATTCGACCCATCGATTATGTGGTTGTGTATGGACATTATAATTTTTTAAACAATGAAAAATACAGCGATTTAAAACAAAAAACATTGACATTTTACGAATTGGTGGGGAAAACAGAAAAGAACCATGGAGCAGTTTATAAATTTTCGCTGAAGGATTACATACAGAAGCAAACCAAATTCATCAATTCACATCAGGAATGGCCGGAAAAAATTAAAGAAAAGGCCCAAAAAAGGGGCATATCACTTGAAGACATGTATTATGTTGATATCATGTATATGCATTTGCAAACCCAAAATCATTGATTTATGCTCAAAAATAAAACCATAGCTGTCGTTGTGCCTGCTTACAACGAGGAAAATCAGATAAAAATGGTAATCGATTCCATGCCGGATTTTGTGGATCGCATTGTCATTGTCAATGATAAATCCAAAGATAAAACAGGGCAGGTTGTAAAGCAGATTATAGATTCCGATGAGCATAATTATGAAAACTCACGCATAAAACCATTTCGTCCTGAACGTAACCGCTACAACGAAGCTGAAATGGTGATGGCCGAGATGGCTGAAAAAGAAAAAGCCTGGTTTACCCGCTCTGAAATTGTCAACAATACGCCCGACAAAGATCGCATCATTCTGATCAATCATATCGATAATGGCGGTGTAGGGGCTGCCATTGCTACCGGTTACAAGTGGTGCAAAGACATGAATATCGACTGCACGGCGGTTATGGCAGGCGACGGGCAAATGGATCCATCCGAACTGGAAGCCATCTGCATGCCCGTTATCGACGAAGGTGTGGATTACGTTAAAGGAAACAGGCTCATTCACCCTTCCGCACGCATGGTTATTCCACGCCACAGGTTTTTTGGAAACTCGGTCCTCTCTATCCTGACAAAAATTGCCTCCGGTTACTGGCGCATTTCTGATACACAGACTGGTTACACTGCCATATCACTGCCAGCACTTAAGTCGATTGAGCTGTACAAAATTTATCCGCGCTACGGCATGCCCAATGATATGCTTGTTAAACTCAACATCGCCGGTAGTACACTCAGAGAAATACCCATTAAACCTGTTTATCGTGTTGGCGAACAAAGCAAAATGAAAATCCGTAAAGTGATACCGAAAATATCATGGCTGTTGCTGCGGTCATTTTTTAAACGCTTGTGGCAGAAATATTTTGTCAGAAACTTCCACCCCTTGTTTTTGCTTTACACTTTTTCTTTCTTGTTGTTTGCTGCCTCTGTGCCCTTTCTTGTTTATATTCTTGACAATGCTTTTACGGTCAATCAGACCACACCAAATTCTATCCTCCTGATTTTTATCTTTTTAATAATCTTTTCATTTCAGTCTTTGCTTTTTGCTATGTGGATGGATATCCAGGATAATGAGCGGCTTTATAAATGATGCCGGGTCTTTCTGGGCTTATATATCAGTGCCGCCAAAAACACAAACACCTCCCCGCTGATAAACCATAAGCGGGCCAGTATGCTGAAACTGGTAGCTGTTGCCAGATCGCAGCCCATCAAAGTAAGCAAACTGACAATGATGCCTTCTCTGACCCCTATGCCTCCCGGTATGATAATGGCCAGAATGCCGTATACAACACTGATGGGGAAAATGAATGAAGCAAGAAAGGCATTGTCAATATCAACTCCTTTGAGTAAAAGATAAAATCCGGCAATCCAGAAAATCCAGTATGCTATGATGTATCCACTGATTTGCAGAGCACCTTTTACCGTCAGCAGAGGGATATTCAGTTCCTTTTTAAACCAGCGCTTAACCAGCCGGCTGATCAGATTATGCAAAGGTTTTAGAAATAAAAACAAGGCTATACCTGCCATGGTTAAAAACACCAGCACCGGGATGTACCACGCATTATCAAACCTGAGTAAAGGAAAAAAGCTGATGATCAGGCCCCAGAGAATGTAGATCAATTGCTCCTTCAGGGAAACGATGGAACTGTCTTTCCCTGATATAGGCGTGTCTTTTGCAATGTATGATGCTCTGCCCAGTATTACCCAAACCTTGCCGGGAATGTACTTGGCAAATACAGATAAACCATGAGATGCCAGAGCCTTACGCCTGCTAATCAGGATGTTGTGGATCCGAAGTGCATACCACCAGCTCTGGGTGCTAAGATAAAAACCGGCCCATAAAAATGCAACGGCCAGACCCACATACCAGTAATTCATCTGTATACGCGAAAATTCCAGATAATCTATCCGTGTCAGATACCAGATAAATACAGCAATGGACAGGTAAAATAAAATGTTGAAAAATCTCTTCATGCGTTAAGTTCCCGCTTTTTACTTTGATATATGATAAGTGCTACACCGAATATTCAGCATGTTCCGGTTTTATGAGATCTTCGTAACGATACCGCAAAAATAACTGTGCCACAGCCAGCACATCTTTCTCGCAATACTTCGCAATGCGTTTCACATCTTTTTCATCGTAATACACACCGGCAACCTGTGAACCGTCTATGTCATCTTTTGGTGTGGGAATGCCAAAAATACTGGTCAGCAAGTCCAGGGAAGTAAAATGCTTGTAATCTCCGAATTTCCAAAGGTGCATGGTGTCAAGATGTTTTACCTCCCATGGCTTTTTGCCCGCTAGATTTAACAGGTCGGGCAGTGGAACCTGGTTGACAAGCATACGTCGTGCAACATAAGGGATATCAAACTCCGCACTGTTGTGTCCGCACAGGTATTTTTCCCCGCTGCGACAAAATTTCTCAAGCATGCCTGAAAAATTTTCAAGCAATGCTTTTTCATCATCACCGTAATAGGATTTCAGCCGCATCTGCTTTTCTCCGTTCTTCAGATTGATGTGGCCAACAGAAATGCATACGATTTTGCCAAACTCAGCGTAAATGCCGGCCCGCTGATATACATCCCCGGCTGTCTCCTCTTCCTTTCTGAAATAGATGGATTTTTTGTCCCACAACTTTTGCATGTTTTCCGGCAGATCAGTGAATTCAGGGGTTCCGGGAACAGTTTCAATATCAAAAAACAAAATGTTGCTTAAAGGAATGTCGTACATATCAATAAAGATTTAAATTTCGGTTGATAAAATGGGTTAATATGTCAATGGCAATTTTATTCTCACCACCCTGTGGTACAATGATGTCAGCATATTTCTTGGTTGGCTCAATAAACTGAAGGTGTGATGGTTTAACTGTCTTTTCATACCGGTCCAGCACCGTGTTTATTGATCTTCCCCGCTCCACAATGTCCCGCCGTACAACCCGTGTCAGCCGGTCGTCCGCATCTGCATGAACAAACACTTTTAAATCCATCATATTCCGCAACTCCGGATCGCTGAGACACAGAATTCCTTCTATAATGATGACCTTCTTCGGTTCAACCTTTATGGTCTCTTCTGCACGTGTGCATGTGAGGTAGGAATAAATGGGCTGACCCACATGCTCACCCGCCTGCAGCAATTGAATGTGCTTCTTCAATAATGACCATTCAATGGAATTGGGATGATCAAAATTTATTTTCTGGCGCTCCTTCAGCGGAAGATGACTGTTATCTTTATAATATGAGTCCTGAGGTATCAATACAATCTCACCTTCCGGCAGATTTTCTGCGATTTTTTTTACCACTGTGGTTTTTCCTGAGCCTGTACCACCTGCTATTCCAACAATCAGCATACTTTGTATTAATCTTCTGTTTTGTTAATTTTGATTCAAGATATAAAGAATTTTTGAAACGCATGGTGAATCGTAATTTTTTTAATCACATTGTAAAAATAATGACGGTAGCCATAAATAAATCAGCACTCAGATGAAAGAACGCTCCCTGTATCCAATGAAATTTGAACCCATATACAAAACCAAAATATGGGGCGGAGAAAAACTCAAAACCATCCTGAATAAAACCGATGCACCTGAAAATGCAGGAGAATCCTGGGAAATCAGTGCCGTACAGGATAATATTTCTGTGCTTGCCAACGGTTTTCTCAAAGGCAATAACCTGCAGGAACTGATCGAAATATACATGGGAGATCTGCTTGGACCTCAGGTGTACGACAAGTTTGGCAATGAGTTCCCCTTACTTATAAAATTCATTGATGCCAATGATAATCTTTCTGTGCAAGTGCATCCCGGTGATGAAACAGCACGAAAACGACACAATGCCTACGGCAAAACCGAAATGTGGTATGTCATCCAGGCAGACCCCGGTTCAGAACTGATCTCGGGATTTAATCAGGAGATATCCAAAGAAGAGTTTGTGGCACGTCTTAACGATAACCGAATTGTGGAAGTCCTGAATTTTACCGAAGTGAAAGCAGGTGATGTGTTTTTTATTCCCGCAGGAAGGATTCATGCAACCGGAAAAGGCATTCTCTTTGCCGAAATTCAGCAAACAAGCGATATTACATATCGTGTATATGACTGGGACAGAAAAGACAAACAGGGCAAAGGCAGGGAACTCCACACAGAACTCGCCAGGGATGTTATCGATTATTCCCCGGTGGATAAAGCCCGTACAGATTATCGCGATGAAATGGATAAACCTGTCAGAATCATCTCTTCAGAGCACTTTGTAAGCAATTACATTCACCTGGAAACGAATATGACCAAATCCTATGTGTCCTGCAATTCTTTTGTTGTGCTCATCTGCGTCAAGGGAAAACTGAAGCTGAAGTGGGAGCATGGAAGTATTTCAATGGAGAAGGGAGAAACTGTATTGCTGCCCTATGAGCTGATGGAAGTCAGCTTTGTTCCCGAAAGTGAATCCATTCTGCTTGAAACATATATCGATATGCCGGATGAATCCGGAACTGGTAGTGATAAGGCGGAATAGAAAAATAATTATGATGCTTATAATTTTATATTTTTGTCAAAATCCTCTTTCCCTTATTTGGCCTTTTTCTCAGTTATCAGGTGCTTTGTGCATGATAATGTCTGACTGCAATTTTTGACTAATTGTCTATAAATATGATGTTTATCATGTTATATGCTCCAGAACATGATAATTGTCATGACTTTGTAAGCTGCAGCAAGTCAATATATTAACCCCGGCCTGGAGTAAAAGCTGTTATACGGCATGAATAGATTATAAATATCAGAAAATCAAATAAAAAGCATGAAAAAATCAATTGTTATATTTTTAACAGTAGTTGTGTCGTTTGATTTTTGAAAAAATATCATTTATTATTGTAGTGAATCATTTTTTTACCAGAATTTTAACCTAACCTAAAATCTAAATTATTATGGCAAATTATCAACAATTGGTTGAGGAGTTCATGGCAAAAGTAATTGCCAGGAACCCATCCGAAAATGAGTATCATCAGGCAGTGGAAGAAGTTGTTGAATCACTGATTCCATTCGTGGAAGAAAATCCGAAGTACAAAGATGCAAAAGTCCTGGAACGTATTGTCGAGCCAGAGCGTATTATCATTTTCCGTGTGCCCTGGATGGATGACAAGGGAGTTACCCATGTTAATCGTGGCTTCCGCATTGAAATGAATTCCGCAATCGGCCCATATAAAGGTGGACTGCGATTTCACCCCACAGTAAACCTGGGAATTCTGAAATTCCTTGCTTTCGAGCAGGTGTTTAAAAACTCACTCACAACATTGCCAATGGGTGGCGGTAAAGGTGGTTCTGACTTCGACCCCAAAGGCAAAACCGATGCTGAAGTGATGCGCTTTACACAAAGCTTTATGACAGAACTTTCGCGTCATATTGGCCCGAATACAGATGTGCCTGCAGGTGATATTGGCGTTGGTGGCCGTGAAATCGGTTACATGTTTGGTCAATACAAACGTCTGAAAAATGAATTCACAGGTGTGCTTACCGGTAAAGGCCGCGAATGGGGTGGGTCTCTTATACGGCCTGAAGCAACCGGCTATGGTGCCGTCTATTTTGCCGAAGAAATGCTGAAAACCCGCAAAGATAGCTTTGAAGGCAAAACAGTTGTTGTTTCCGGATCCGGTAATGTTGCTCAGTTTGCTACCGAAAAAGTCAATGAGCTGGGAGGAAAAGTGGTCACGCTCAGCGATTCTTCCGGCTTTATTTATGACCCACATGGCATAGATAAAGAAAAACTGGAATATGTCATGCATCTGAAAAATATCAAACGTGGCCGTATTAAAGATTACGCAAAAAAATGGGGTGTCGAATATTTCGAAGGAGAACGCCCGTGGAGCATCAAGTGTGATGTGGCTCTGCCTTGTGCAACCGAAAATGAAATTGATGGTGATGCCGCTCAAACCCTTGTGAAAAATGGTGTGATTGCTGTTTCTGAAGGGGCGAACATGCCCAGCACACCGGAAGCTGTGGAAGTATGGCTTGATAAAAAAATACTTTATGGACCGGGTAAAGCTGCAAATGCCGGTGGAGTGGCTGTTTCAGGCCTCGAAATGACACAAAATGCTATGCGCTTAAGCTGGTCGAGGGAAGATGTGGACAGCAAGCTGCATGAAATTATGATAAATATTCATACTACCTGTGTTGAACACGGTCAGGAAGGTGATTTTGTCAATTATGTCAAAGGTGCAAATATCGGCGGCTTTGTTAAAGTTGCTGATGCCATGATTGCACAGGGGCTTGTCTGATTTTTGTAAGAGGGTCTGAATTTTTCAGACCCTTTCTTCTTTTCTTTTTATCTTTAGCAAAATTATAAAATCATTCTGTCATGCGAATCCAGCGTATCGAACCCAAAAGGCACGAGATTGAGAAAGAGGATGTTGACTTGTCCCTGATCGATCCTGTCATTGAAAAATTCAAGGGAAGAAAAGGTATTCTTATTCCCCTTTTGCAAAGCATTCAAAATGTATACGGGTATATCCCGCCACAGTCATTCAAATATGTAGCCGAAAAAACAGAGCTTAATCTGGCGGATATGTATGGGGTGGCTACCTTTTATACACAATTCCGACTGCACCCCGTCGGTAAATACATTATCAAAGTTTGTCACGGAACAGCATGTCATGTGCAGGGCGCAAAAGCCATCACCGAAGCTTTGCAGGACAGCCTGAAAATCAAAGACGGAGAAACCACCGATGACAGGCTCTTTACACTCGAATCTGTTGCATGCCTCGGATGTTGCTCCCTGGCACCGGTGATGATGATCAACGATGATACTCATGGCAGCCTGACCGGAAAATCTGCCTCTAAAATTATTCGTAACCTTAAATTGCAGGAAAAAAATTAAGCTCTGTCTGAACGAAAACACTGAAACTATGGGCAAAACACAAGTTATAGTTGGACTGGGATCCTGTGGAATTGCTGCAGGGGCCAATAAAACCTACGAAAAAATTGAAAGCCTGAAAAAATCCGAAAACCTCGACTTTGAACTCAAAAAAACATCCTGTATCGGGATGTGTTATAACGAACCATTGGTTGAAATCATCGATGATGACGGGCATTACCTGTATGGAAATATTGATGAAGATAAAGCACTCGAAATAATCGAAAAGCACGTGGTTGACCATGAGCCGCGCAAAGATTACGTGGTGCGTAGCGATTTGTTTGAAACCATGGATGATGTGTTTTTCGATGATCAGGTGAAAATCGCGTTGCGCAACTGCGGATACATTGACCCGGAATCCCTCAAAGATGCCGAGGCTCAGGGTGCCTACGAAGCCATGAAAAAAATTGCCAGCGAGAATCTTGAACAGGACAAAGTTATCAAAACTGTGCTCGATTCCGGACTACGTGGACGTGGCGGCGGTGGTTTTCCTACGGGTAAAAAATGGATGTTTGCCAAAAACACTGACAGCGATGAAAAATACATCATCTGCAACGCCGATGAAGGTGACCCCGGTGCGTTTATGGACAGATCTCTGCTCGAAGGAGATCCCCACGCAGTACTGGAGGGCATGCTAATCGGTGGATACGCTGTGGGTGCAAATCAGGGCGTGATTTATTGCCGCGCTGAGTATCCCCTTGCCATCAAACGACTTAATATCGCCATTGATCAGGCCCGCGAAAAAGGATACCTGGGTCATAATGCCTGTGGTATCGATAATTTTAATTTTGATATCTACGTAAAAGAGGGCGCCGGAGCATTTGTCTGCGGCGAAGAAACCGCACTGATGGCTTCCGTGGAAGGAGAGCGGGGCATGCCCCGCAAACGACCACCATTCCCGGCAGCCAAAGGCCTCTGGGGAAAACCCACAAACATCAACAATGTAGAAACCTGGGCAAACGTCCCCTGGATTATTCGTAACGGCGCTGACAAATACGCTCAGTACGGAACCGAAAACTCAAAAGGTACAAAAGTTTTTGCCCTCACCGGCAAAATTAAACACGGCGGCCTTGTTGAGGTACCCATGGGAATGACCATTCACGATGTGATTTTTAAATTGGGTGGTGGTATTCAGGATGACAAAGAATTTAAAGCCGTGCAGCTCGGAGGCCCCTCCGGTGGTTGCATTCCGGCCTATATGTCTGAAACCATTGTTGATTACGACTCTGTACAGGCTACCGGCGCCATTATGGGTTCCGGCGGTATGGTTGTGATGGATGAAACCACCTGCATGGTGGATATCGCCAGATTCTTTCTGGATTTTACAGAAAAGGAATCCTGCGGTAAATGTACATTCTGCCGCATCGGTACAAAACGCATGCTTGAAATCCTTACCAACATCACACAAGGAAAAGGTCAGGAAGGCGATATCGAAAAACTTGAAGAACTGGCCCACCAGGTGAAAGAAAACAGCCTCTGCGGACTGGGACAAACCGCCCCAAACCCTGTGCTTACTACCATCAAGTATTTCCGTGATGAGTACGAAGCCCACATCAGGGATAAAAAATGCCCTGCAAAGGTTTGTACCGAGTTGCTCACCTATGAAGTGGATCCGGAAAACTGTACCGGCTGTACCGTCTGTGCCAGAAATTGTCCCGTGGATGCCATCTCAGGGGAACGTAAAGAAGTGCATTACATCGATCAGGACATTTGTATCCACTGCGGTGTTTGCTACTCCAAGTGTAATTTTGATGCAATAAAACTGTTGTAGAATCAAGGAAAATTCAGAATCATGAACAAAGATAAAATCAATGTCATTCTAAACGGCGAAACGGTTCAGGGCGTACCCGGCGAAACCATTCTGGAGCTGGCAAACCGCAACGGCATACATGTGCCAACATTGTGTTATGATAAACGCCTGAAACCTTATTCTTCCTGTTTTGTCTGCGTAGTGGAAATAGAAGGCCGCGGCACACAGCCGTCCTGCTCTACCGAAATCGCTGAAGGTATGAAAATCAATACCGATAACAATACCGTGTTTAAAGCACGAAAAACAGCTCTGGACCTTTTGCTTAGCAACCATTACGCCGATTGCGTGGCCCCCTGTAAGGAAACCTGCCCGGCAGGCGTGGATGTGCAGGGCTATATTTCATTGATTGAGAAAAAACAATACAGCGAGGCCACTGCACTTATCAAGGAAGATAATCCATTTCCCGCTGTGTGTGGACGCATTTGTGTCCGGCCATGTGAAGCAGCCTGCCGACGTAATTTGCTCGACGAAAATGCCGGCGTAGGCATCGATTACCTTAAGCGATTTGCCGCTGATAAAGACCTGCTTGAAGGTGAGCATTACAAACCCGAGGTGGCTCCATCTACCGGAAAAAAAGTTGCCATCATTGGCGCCGGCCCTGGTGGTTTGTCTGCCGCTTTCTGGCTGCAGCAAAAAGGCCATCAGGCAGATGTCTTTGAAGCAAACCCGCATGCCGGTGGATGGCTCCGTTATGGAATCCCGGAATACCGACTGCCCAACGACCTGCTCGATAAAGAAGTGGAAACCATTACCGAGCTGGGAGCCAACCTGTTTGTCAACAAACGGCTGGGGGATAACCTGTCCTATAAAGAACTTGACAAGGATTACGATGCTACCATTCTTACCATCGGATCACAGAGGGGAACACTGCTGCGGGCCAAAGGCGAAGAAGCCGACGGTGTTTACAGTGGCATTGACTTCCTTCGCAATATGGAAATGACCGGACAGAAATACGATTTCTCCGGTAAAACCGTCGTTACCGTGGGTGGTGGTAATACCGCTATGGATTGCTGCCGTACCGCCGTGCGCTGTGGTGCCGAAAAAAGCATCATCGTGTATCGTCGTACCGAAAAGGAAATGCCTGCCAATCCCATCGAAATTCACGAATCCAGAGCAGAAGGCGTGGAATACATGCTGCTTACCAATCCCGTGGAAGTAAACCAGGATGATCAAGGCAAAGTGAAATCCATGACCCTTATTAAAATGGAACTGGGTGAGCCCGATGCTTCCGGTAGGCGCAGGCCTGTGCCCGTTGAAGGTTCTGAATTTGAACTGGAATGCGATTACATTCTGGCAGCCATCGGACAAAAAACCGATGTGGATTTTTTGGAAGACATCAATAAAAACGCATCCAAAGGTCAGCTCGAACTCAACCGCTGGGGCGATATTGATGCCGATGAAGCAACCCTGCAGACAGGCATTGAAAATGTATTTGCTGCCGGCGATGGTGTTACCGGACCTGCTACCGTTATCGAAGCCATTGCGCAGGCAAAAACGGCTGTGCACTCAGTGGATATGTACCTGAATGGCGAAAAACCCCAAGCCATACAAAAACCATTTGTCAGCCGGAAAGACAATTTTAAAGAACAGGAAAAAGACGACTATCTGGGACGCTATCAGCAACAAATGCGCGAAGAAATGCCAGTGCTGCCCGAAGATAAACGTATCAATTTCAATGAAGTTGAACAGGGTTACGATTACGAACAGGCTATGCATGAAACCCGGAGATGTCTCGAATGTGGATGCTCCGAATTCTTCTCCTGTGATTTGCAGAAATATTCTACTGATTATCAGGCCGAACAACTAAAATTTGGTGGTGGATTTCTTGACCAGCCGGTGGATTTCTCTCATCCCTATATAGAGATTGATAACAACAAATGTATTTTGTGTTCTCGTTGTGTCCGGATTTGCAGCGATGTGGTGGGTGCAAAAGCCCTCGGGCTTGTGGAGCGGGGTTTTGATACATTTGTGGCTCCTGCCATGGGTGAATCCCTGACAGAAACAAGCTGTGAATCCTGCGGCCTTTGTATCTCCACCTGTCCGACAGGTGCCATTACCGAGAACTTTAGCTTTAAACCCGGACCGGTAAAAACCGATCCCGTGGAAACCATCAGCCCGTACGGATCCATTGGTGAAAGCATTACACTGAATCATAAAAATGGATTTGTCTTTCGCACCACAGGTCGCGATGGAATGATCAATAAAGACGGAAGTATTGACCGCTTTGCCAAATTCGGCTATGGATTTATCAATGGCGGAAACCGCCTGACTGAACCTCTTGTGCGTAAAAATGGTACATTGGAAAAGGCATCCTATCAGGAAGCATTCGACGCGATTAAGAAAAAAGCATCAGACAAAACCAAATCCGCTGTGTTTGCCGGTGGCAGACTCACCAACGAAGAGGTCTGGACCATTCAACAATTTGCCGGTAAGGCTGTGAAAGCTGATTATACAGGATCTTTCCATCTGATGCATCTCGATGAAGGCAACATCAATGCATCGGAAATGAATGTCCCCTTTGATCAGATTCAGGAAGCCAAAAAGATTTTCCTGATGCATCCTCACATTAATATGGATGATGCTACCCTGGGCTTTATGATCAATCAGGCAAAAACCCAGCATGGTGCAGAGATTATTCTAATCACCGACAGGGAAAATGAAAAACTGGAAAACAAATGCGATCGTGTTATCCGTATTGATTCCTATTATTACCTGCTGAAAGCACTGAACCATCGCCTGATTAGCAAAGGTGAACAAAATCAGGTGTTTATTGATGATCACTGCAAAGGCTTTGACGAATACAAGCAAGCCATCACAAAAGAAAATATGGATGAATTGCTTGGAAAAGCAGGTGTGGACGAACGTACCGCTATACAGATACTCAACGAGTTCAACATGGTACACGAATCTGTGCTTGTGGTTTCTGAACGCTACCTGGACAATCACGCTGTGGCTGAGGCCAGAAACCTGTGCCTGATAAGCGGCAAACTCGGTAAAACCGCTGCCGGACTTATATCTGTTAAGGAAAAGAACAATACCCAGGGACTGATTGATCTGCAGTTTGCCAATGGGAAAACCAAAAATCTGCACGATGCTTTTTATGAAAAAGAACTTAAGCAGATATATGTTTTTGGAGAAGATCCTTTGGGCACCGCTTTTGATAAAGCTTCTGTGAAAAATGCACTGCAGGATGCCGAACTGCTGGTGGTACAGGATTATTTCCTTACCGAAACAGCAGAGATTGCCGATGTGGTATTGCCCGCATCCATGCCGTTTGAAACCGGAGGCAGCTTTACCAATACGCAAAAAATGATACAAACCTTCGATGCCGGATTAAAACCCAAAACCGAAATCGACAACCTCACACAGTATCAGCGTATTGCAAAAACATTCGGGGCCAATTTGCCGGAGAACAAAGATGACATCAATGATGAAATGTTGAAGGCCATTGAAAGCCAGGCCAGTCCTTACCAGATTATTTTTACCTCCGGCCCTGGTGCTCTCCCGGAATTTGCGCTGGGAGCCGACACCGTGATGGCACGCTTTGAAAATGACTTTGTGAATGCATTTGAATAACTTTTAGCAGCATAAAACGTTTATATTTTTAGAAACCGCCTAAAACGATAATACCATGAGCAAACTCAATTCAATACAGGAAATACTCGATTTCGCCATCGAACAGGAACAGGAAGCCGTGGATTTTTACAATGCACTGGCAGAAACTGCAAAAACCAAGGACATGAAAATGATCTTTAAATCCTTTGCCCTTGAAGAAATCGGCCATAAAGCACGTTTGACTACCATCAAAAAGGAAGGACTCTACAATTGGGAAAATGAAAGCGTTGCCGATCTGAAAATTGCTGACTACATGACAAAAGTGGAACCCAGCCCCGAAATGGATTACAAAGATGCCCTTGTTTTGGCCATGAAAAAAGAAAAAAATGCCTTTCGCCTTTATCTGAAACTGGCGGAGCGGGCTCCCAACAACGAACTCAAAGAAGTGTTTCAGTCTCTGGCCAGCGAAGAATCTAAACATAAACTCCGTTTTGAACTGGAATACGACGATTACGTACTGAAAGAAAATTAGGCGGAAGAAA
>JBKGYK010000039.1:0-29419 GCA_046546095.1 Bacteroidales bacterium | reverse complement strand
TAGTAATTAAGTTTATTAGGTTTAATAAAATGTGACGTTTTTTAGAGGGCTATACAACCACGAATTTCCCATTATAGTATTTATCCCCAACTTGAATTTGAAAAATGTATATACCTTTATTAAATTCAGATTTGCTAATTTCAATGAAATCTTTCTTTGTCGAGTATACTTCTATTAGTTTACCTGTATTAGAAAAGATTCTGATTTGAGCTAAATTGTTTTCTGTATTGTTAAAAAGTATTTTCGAATTTTCATTAATGGGATTGGGTGAGACAAATACACTTTCATTTTTTGGGTTCTCAAAATCGTCAATATCCACATAGTGACACCATTCTTCAACTGACACTGTTAAATTATCAATAAGCACTCCTTTTCGCTGATTATCTATACTATCCGAAACAAAATGCACCCTAATCTTTGCATTTGTTACATCGAAGCCATTTACATCATCCCACCAAAAAATGGAAGAAAAACAATCTAATTCAGTTATTTCAGGAACGCCTCCTCTGATATTGCCAGAAAAACCAAAAATCGTATCCATAACAAAACTACTTCTAAACGAAGTTAAATTATCAATTCTATCAGGTGAATTTTCTGCACTTAAAATTGCTGTTGTATCTAGAATATTGGCAAAATCCCCCCCTCCATTAAATGAGATTTCAATAAAAAATCCATCTTTTAAAGTATCCGTATCACAAATAAAGCTCATTTGAAAGATAAACCTACTCCAACAATAATTATAATAATAAGTCCACTCTGGCTTTTCGATGTTTAATTCAAAGACAGAATGATTATTATTGGGATAATTTGATATTGTGTCTGTTATTAATGCATTTGGTCTAGAGAATCCGTCTAAGATGGTAGTATCCCAATTCTCTTTATTAGGAGCACCAATACACCACAAACTATCCGAATCCATGGTGTTCAACTCAAAAATACCAGTTGTATCATAATTATAACCAAGGAAATCATCATAATAGTACGATTCTTCAAATTCATTCATATAATAGAAAATTGTAACAGGCAGAACTTCTCTTGAGTTACCATTACTCAATTCTTGATTCACGGTTTCTTTTTGAGCCATTGTTAAAATAGCAAGCACTAAAAAAATAAAAATAAAAATTGCTTTCTTCATAGAATCTTTTTTAATATTCAATTACCAAATTCGTGGATAGTGGTCAAAATTGCCATGGAAAAACAGTAATGCATTACTGAGGTTTTAAAACATATATCTGCCAAAAAAAGTAGCCGTAAGACTTAAGCCATCTAAAGCATCAATTAACTCATTTTTACTTGTAACGGTACTATTAACAACAATGTACTTTTTCTTGTGGTATGGTTCAAGAAAAATTTGTTCACCATTGTTATAATAATAATAATCATTTTGAGCATGTAGGCTGGAAAACAATCCTACGATAATTAATGTAAAAATCAGCGTTTTCATAACAGGTTGTTTTTTGGCATTATTGTAAAACGTATCCATTCAAATATACGCCATTTTGCCATACAAGGACAAATTATTTGCTATTATCTTGCGAGAATTATACGACAAGCCCCCCCTTCCTACATAGCGCTCATAATAAAATACCCAAAATGCCGTGGTGGTATATGCATGCATGTTGTTTGTTTAGGCTTGTAGTATGTGGTATGAAAAGCTAAAAAACCACTGCGGCTAGCAACGGTTTTTTGTTGGTATGGGTTTTGGCCGGGAAATCACACCGGATTTGACAACTGACATGAATACCCGCCAAACCTCTGTTCATGTAAGTTTTTATCCCAATCCTGCAAAAGGCAATGTATGTATAGTAAGCAATCTATCTATTGAAAAGCTAAGCATATACAACTCGCTTGGACAATTATTTACATTGCTAACACCGCCTAAAGCACACAAAAAAAATCAATCTAAGCAGTTTTCAAAAAGGTGTTTACTATGTAGAAATAAAAACCAGTAAGCACACCAGCAAAACTCAACTGATTATTGAATAATGGCCATAATCAGTTCCGTTCTTCCATCACAAAACTCAGGCTCGCCTGATTATCTGCGTTTTCGCTTATTATGTGTTGCCTTTTTGCTGGTTTTCTGTAAGGAATAGTCCTCAATTCCGGTTCTTCTTCAGGAATATCATGTTTGTTAAAGAGGGAACCGGTAGCAGGTGCAGAGCGGATGGCCCGTTCCCTGGAGCTTTCCACATACACTACGCCATATTTGGCTGCAGCCTTGCGCTTGAGTGCAGCAGGCAAATGCTCATAGGCAGCTTCAACCTCATCCCACACATGTTTTATGCAGGCATTGGCATCATGTCTCATCTGCTCAAGAAAATGTTTATTGTTTTTGTACTTTTTCAACTGCAATTGATGATTTTCCCAGGCATCCAGATATTTTTCGAACCAGACTTTTACCACAGCTATACCGGGGTTGGTGATGTATTTTCCGCCTTCAGAAATGCGTTTGGCATCCATTTCAAACAGGGATTTTCCAAATTCAATCAACTGTTTATCAGACTGCAATTTTGGTAATTTCCAGGATCCGGGTTTGATTCCATAGTATTCAGACGCATTTTCCGGCAACTCTCCCCGTTCTACGGCCATCAGCATCACTTGAAGATAGTGGGTAATATAGAGCCTGGCTTTTTTCTGTAAAGGCAGGTATTCCTGATGATTTTTCAGCCTTTCCATGCTCCGGTATATTTGCTCAAACCGGGAGAACATAGCTTTTAGTTCATCGTAAGTTGCACGGCCAAATGCACAGTCTTCAGCAGGAAGATTATCAGCCACTTCCAGAGCCACTTTCATGGCTTTGTATCTCATTGTATCGTTCTGCGGCAACTTTCTTGACGGCATATGTGATTGTTTTATTGTAATAACAAAGATACAAATCATTATGCCCGTATATCAACAGTCACATCAAATAGATTTAAACAATGCTTTGTTAATAGATGTAAGCTGTCTATATCAGGTATCAATATTTTATATATCTGTCTTTACATCTGGCACTGAGGGGCTTTTTAGGATTCCCCTAAAAGATTGAACCAGCGAAATAACACTTTTGGCTCAAAACAAAGTTAATGTAGAATAAAACGAGTACCGTATGTTTCATTTTAGTAAAATTCACGCCAAATCAAAAACGGCGTTCATCAATTCTTTCACCTTTATTGTAATCTACTTCAAGAACTTTATTTTTTTCTCCATCATAAAAAACCCAGGTACCGTGCGGTTTTCCTTCATAGTATTCCTGCTTTATACGCACGCTGCCATTATCGTAAAAGACTTTAGACTTTCCCTGTCGCAAACCATTTTCATATCGGCCACTGCTCCACATTTTCCCGTTTTCGTACCATGAATACCAGTCACCCTCTCGCTTACCATCTTTGACCCATCCGGTAACATGATGTCTTCCGCTTCGCCAGACTTCGAGCCGGAAGTAATTATCTTCATCCTGGTAATAGTGGTAAATCCTGACCGGTCCGTCCTTATAACGTTCCTCAACCATACGTTCCAGGTCTTCACCCAGGGTATCAACAAGTACACGTTTTTCTTTCTGTTCTGTTTCCTGCTTTTCTTCAGGGGCCGGAGCTTCATTCCGGTTTCCACATGAAACCATACCGGCAATTATCAAAGCTGATACTAAAATCTTACACCAAAAATTATTCAATAAGTTTTCCATTTTCAAAATGCTGTTCAGATGTTTTTACTCCTTCCTCATTGTAATAAACCCAGGTTCCATGAGGGATATCATTTTTAAAAGATGCCTCGTAACTGTATTTCCCATCTCTGTAATACTTCACACTTCTGCCATTAAGTTTACCGTTTTCATAGTTTTCAACGAGTTTCTTTTGTTCATTATTATAATAATAGACAGCCTCTCCGTGCTTTATTCCATCTTTATATTCTATCTCACTTTCCTTATTTCCATTCAGATAATAGTATACGACTTTATCTACTTTTTTTGTATCTCCCTCATAATGATAATACTCCACTTTCTGAGGATTGCCGTTGGGATACAGTATTGTAGCTTCTTTTTGTTCCTGATTACAGGACATTGCAAGTACTGCAAAGATTATCAGTAAAACACTTTGTTTCATCATCTTATTCTCCTTTTATAAAAAAATCACGATTAAAACGCATTAACAGCGTAATATAAAAATCAGAACGATTCAAATCAAGCCCCTGGTATATTCCTGTCCGAAAACCAAGCGATATTCCGTTGTCATAGCTATTTTCAATTTTTGCATGGGCTGACAAAACATGTCTGTATTTCTGAAAATAATTAGCATATTTTTCAGATACACCCGAATAAAGCGGATTACCTAAGGGTGCATAAAATCTGTCGGCATACCAATAAGCTGCTTTCACCTGCACAAAACGCCATGCAGCCTGCATTTCTGTGGCTGCACCGTAACCCCGGTTGAAAGGCAGGATATCCTGTGACACAACATTTTCATAATGAATAAAATAAGCTTTGCCTCCCAGGCTCTTGGTATCGGACAAACGGGCAGTATAACTTGCACCGCCAACAAAATTCAGTAATGTCTGCAACTTACGTTCTACATTAAGATTCTGTCCGCCATTGTGCCATGCTGACATCTGGGTGAACAAGCTTACTTCAGAAATCTGATCAATATTTTGAGAATAATCAATGCTGTATCCACCAAAAATACGTTCAGGCTGATTATCATTTGGCAAACTCAGGTAACGCCAGTCAAGCCAGACATCGAAAAACAAATTTTCATCCCGGTAGGTAGCCTGAATGCCTTCTTCATTGAATTGCTCATATGCCTGCCTGTATGAATAAACCTGTTCAACAAGCCGGTGTTCAAGTCCGGATTTCAGATTTCCAAAACGCAGCCTCAGATTATCAAGCGGCATATATTGTAAAGTGTATACAGGTCGCAACATCCAGGGCTTTTCACGTCCCAGCAGGTTCATCAGATACATTCCGCCAGAAATACTTATCTTTCCTGACACCTGGTAAGTAATTTCGGGTTCAATATGATAACCTGCCAGTGTATAGGAATTCGCCATTGGATTGTAATATTCAAGATTGGCAAAATGATTGAAATTATCAATTCCAAAAATTACTGCTCCTGTGTCGTACTCTTCCTCCCCGGGACGAAAAATGTCTTCATCCCACTGGCCCAGCAGATCGCTTTGCAAAGCAAAACAAACCACCAAAATCAATATAAGCCTGTATCTCAGCATGCATTTTTTTTGGAATAACAAAAATAGCATTAAATTTTTGTAACTTAGGGTTTTCAAAGACAGGATTTTCATGCGCAGGACTATTTTACATCCGGCAAATGCACTAAGCGGCATTTTGCTACTCCTGACCTCATTGATACAAGCACAGGAGAGTAGAGAAAAACAAATTCAGGCATTGTGCAGCCAAAGTGAGTTGTACGCAGATTCCATTGGCAACAAGGCAGAGAAATTTGCTGATGAAGCAATCCATCTGGCAGGACAGTCAGGTGATTCCTGCATGCTTACCCATCCCTGGTACTGCAAGGGTGTTGCTCTACATGCCAAATCCCGGTATAGCAAAGCAGCAGATTATTACATCCGGGCATTTGAACAATCTGAACAATGTGGTGATTTGCATACAGCAATAAAAACCAGCAACAATCTGGGCGTCCTTTATCGTATCACCGGGCAATATAATGCCTGTCGGGAGTGGTTTACAAAAGCCGGTGATCTGGCGGCGATCAATAATGATGTTCAGGGTGAAATCCAGGCAATCAACAATTTGGGTAATCTGGCTGCCAGTCAATCCCAAAACGATTCAGCAAAAATGTATTATCAAACCAGCCTGAAACTGATGGAGCTGCATCCCGAAGAGGCTACAGAAGAAGCATCGGTACGCATAAATTATGCCTGGGTCTTGTATGCTTCAGGAGAAAAAGACGCATCTCTGGAACAGTATAACAAAGCGTTGTCAGTACTGCAAAATGCACCCGACCCATACGCTGAAGCTGTATGTTTAAAGAATATGGGAGAATTGCTCATGGAAGAAGAACAGTATAAGGAAGCAAAACTCAAGTTACTGCAAGCAGAAAATCTATATCGTGAATTTGAAAACAAAAGCAGCCTTGCGGATCTCTATCACCTCCTTTACCAAACTGAATTGTCCCTTCAGAATCACAGAAACTCACTGGCCTATCTTGAAAAATACCAGGCACTGCAGGATAGCATTGACACCAGGGATATGCATGCATTGCTGGCGGATATTCAGGAAAAATACGACAACGAGCGCTTGAAAAAGGAAAAACTTATGCAGGAAAAACAACTGGCACGCCGTCAACATGTAATTGTAATGGCCTCTCTCCTGCTCGTATTTCTGCTTGTCACTCTAGTATTTATCATCCGCAACAGCAGAATACGAAAACGCAATCTGCAAATTCTCACCGGTAAAAACCGGACAATTCAGGAAGGCCTGGATTACGGTCGCTTTGTTAAGGAGAAACAAATGCGATTTTCACCGGAAACAATGCATGAATTTATGAGGGATTATTTTATTCTTGATATGCCGCGTGATACGGTAGGGGGAGATTTTTACCTTGTGCGTGAAAAATCAGACTGTTTGTTTGTTCTTGTTGGTGATGCCACAGGACATGGTGTACCGGGAGGCTTTATCTCTCAGCGGATTCTGCACCTCATGGATGAGGCTATACTTCAAAATGACAGTCCGGCTGACATTCTGAAGCAGGCATTACACAACTGGAAACAAAAATCCGCACAAAACAATTCCTTTGATGACGGTTTTACAGCTTCTCTGGCAAAAGTCAGCAGAACAGGAAAAGCCTGTCTGGCATTATGGAAACAAAAAGCTGTTTTGATTGAGGGGGCGGAGGCCAAAACCATCAAAAACCCATCCGGAAACAGGCCTGCGGATATATCTGAAGTACAACTCGAAATAAATAAAGGGAACAAACTGATTATGAGTTCAGACGGGTATTACGATCAATTGTCGGAAAAGGATAAGCGACCCATGAAATTTTCCCGCTTTAAAAATCTGGAGACCTGGCAATTGTCCACAACCCGGGATGCTAAAGAAAGCCTGTCAGCATATTTCAGTGAATGGAAAGGGAAAACCGCTCAGACAGATGATGTACTGGTGTTGGGCTTGTATTGGTAAAACAATAAGAATAATCTCCTGGAAAAATGAAAATCTGTGAATCTTGTGAATAAAAACATACAAAAATACTTCAGATCTTTGTTTTACAGAAAACATTCATCAGTTTTCCGGATTTTTATCTCTGATTCCGCGAAAGCATTAACTTTGCAGGTAAAATATACAGAATGAATTTGTTACCAAGATATGATGTCATCGTTGTTGGTGGAGGTCACGCGGGCTGTGAGGCTGCTGCGGCTGCTGCGAATCTGGGAAGTTCCGTTTTGCTGATAACCATTGACATGGATAAAATTGCACAAATGTCCTGCAATCCTGCCATGGGTGGTGTTGCCAAAGGTCAGATTGTTAAAGAGCTGGATGCCCTTGGCGGATACAGCGGCATCATCACCGATAAATCCATGATTCAGTTTCGCATGCTGAACCGGAGCAAAGGGCCGGCCATGTGGTCACCCCGCGCTCAGTGCGACAGGATGATATACAGCCGGACATGGCGGGAATATCTTGAATCCATACCAAACGTCAATTTCTGGCAGGGCAATGTGATGTCTTTGCTGCTGGAAAATAATCGTGTTACTGGTGTCAAAACCTCACTTGATATTTCCATCTATGCCAAAAGTGTTATACTGACTACAGGCACATTCCTAAACGGGCTCATGCATATTGGCCGGCATCAGGAAGCAGGTGGACGTGCAGCAGACCAGGCATCCCGGGGATTGACAGAACAGCTTTCAGCACTTGGGTTTACCTGGGATCGCATGAAAACGGGGACTCCCATGCGCATTGACGGCAGAACCGTGGACTTTTCTCAGCTTACAGAACAAAAGGGTGATGAAGACATACAATATTTTTCATTTCTGAATTCCGGTCTTAAACAGCCATATCTCAATCAACGCTCCTGTTACATCTGCGAAACAAGCGATAATGTCCACAATGCAATTTACGAGGGAATGTCAGACAGTCCCTTATACGATGGTACAATTCAAAGCATTGGACCAAGATATTGTCCGAGCATTGAAACCAAGTTGCAAACTTTTCCTGATAAGAACAAACATCAGCTATTTCTGGAACCCGAAGGAGCAAATACCATTGAATATTATCTCAATGGATTCTCCTCTTCCCTACCCTGGGACATACAGTTGAATGCTTTGCAACGCATCAGGGGATTTGAAAATGTCCGCATTTTCCGTCCGGGCTATGCTATAGAGTACGATTTTTTCCACCCTACCCAATTGCAAGCCACACTGGAAACCAAAGCAATTTCCAATCTGTATTTTGCCGGTCAGATCAATGGTACAACCGGATATGAGGAAGCAGGTGCCCAGGGCATGATGGCAGGAATCAATGCTCACCGGAAAAATCATGAACAAGATGCATTCATTCTGGGCAGGGATCAGGCATATATCGGTGTATTGATAGATGATTTAATTACCAAAGGGGTTGATGAACCATACCGCATGTTTACTTCCCGGGCGGAATTCAGAATTTTGCTGAGGCAGGACAATGCTGACATCAGATTAACCGAAGTTTCCCACAATATTGGTTTGGCCGGAGAGGAACGGATGGGACGACTAAAAGCAAAAATACGTGATCGGGATAAGCTGATTGAGTTTACACAAAACTTTTCATGCAAACCTGAATACTTAAATGATAAACTTCAGTCACTTGGCACGAGTCCATTGAAGCAAAAGGTTAAATTAAAGAATCTTATTGCCAGGCCGCAGGTTCATCTGAAAGATATGGAGGAGGCCATTCCTCAATTGCACAAACAAATTTCATCCTTTGATGTACCTTCGGAAATACGTCAGGCTGCAGAAATACAGCTAAAGTATCAGGGTTATATTGAACGGGAAAAGCTCATGGCCGATAAAATGCGTCGACTCGAAAACATAGAACTAAACCGAATTGACTACAATAAAATTCATTCCTTATCAACAGAAGCAAGGCAAAAACTACATAAAATTCAACCCAAAACCATTGGACAAGCATCAAGAATCAGTGGGGTTTCTCCCTCTGACATAAGTGTTTTGCTTGTTCATATTGGACGATAAGTTTAAATGTTCCACGTGAAACAATTGTAAATATGAAAACAGTTAAAGGAAAACTAATTGACATTATTGAAAAAAGGATATATAATGCTGAGATAAGCATTGATAAGGGGAGGATTGTCTCGAAAAGAAAAATCAGGGAGGAACAATCCCATTATATCTTACCAGGATTCATAGATTCTCACGTTCATATAGAAAGCTCTATGCTGAATCCATCGGAGTTTTCCCGTTTGGCCATAAAACACGGGACGGTGGCAACAGTATCAGATCCGCACGAAATCGCAAATGTCTCGGGAATGGAGGGCGTTTACTATATGATCAATGAAGCAAAAAACACACCTGTTAAACTTCATTTCACTGCTCCGAGTTGTGTACCTGCAACACCTTTTGAAACATCCGGACACATCATCAGTGCAGAGGATACCAGAAAATTACTCATGGAAGATAAGGTAGTTGCCCTGGGAGAAATGATGAATTTTCCGGGAGTCCTGATAGAAGATGATCAGGTTACAGCCAAGATTAAAGCCTCACTGGATCTGGGTAAACCAGTAGATGGTCATGCACCGGAAGTCACAGGTGAAATGGCTGATAAATATATCGCTGCAGGCATATCCACCGACCATGAATGTGCAAGCCTTGACGAGGCACTCGAAAAGATTAATAAGGGAATGTACATCCAAATCCGCGAAGGCTCAGCAGCCAAGAATTTTAATGCACTTCACTCCCTGCTCACATCCCATCCGGAGAAGTGCATGCTTTGTACAGATGATTGTCATCCGGATGACCTTCAAACCGGCCATATCAACAAAATTGCAGCTCGTGCAATTAAAGCAGGCCACAATTTATTTGATGTATTGAAAGCATCCATCTACAATGCTGTTAAACACTACAATCTGGATGTAGGCTTACTGCAGGATGGTGATCCGGCCGATTTTATCATGATTGACAGTATCGACAATATGGATGTATTATCTGTTTATATTTCGGGCGAATTGCAATATGATAACGACAGGGTACTTTTCCCGAGTATCGAAACACAAACAATCAACAATTTTTTACTGAACCATCATTTTTCACCCTCGGATTTTATTCTCCGTTCAGATGCTGAGAGATTTAAAATTATCCAGGCTTTTGATGGTTCTTTATTGACGGATATGTTTGAACATTCGCTGCCAAAAATAAACGGAAAGCTACAGCCGGATCCCCTGAGTGGTATCAATAAAATTTGCGTGATCAATCGTTATGATAACAAAACCAAACCGGCTATAGGTTTTATCCAGGGATTCAGCATCAGTAAGGGGGCAATTGCATCAACAGTAGCCCACGATTCTCATAACATCGTTGCCATTGGAGCAAATGATGAGAGCATTGCCAGGGTGGTCAATCGCCTGATTGATTCCAAAGGAGGACTGGCACTGACAGATGAGGATGAGATTTACCATTTGCCACTGCCTATTGCCGGCCTGATGTCAAACGAAAATTCCAACCTGGTGGCTGAGGCTTATAAGGCACTTAACAAAAAATCCACGGATATTGGCTGTGAATTGAACGCTCCCTTCATGACAATGGCATTTATGGCTCTTTTGGTTATTCCAAAACTCAAGATAGGTGATAAGGGATTATTCGACGTATCAAAATTTGAACTCACAGGACTGGAAGTTGAATAGTTCCACGTGGAACCATGTAAAAAGGATTTTTATTAATAATAATTCTAAATAAACAAGTATGCGCGCTATCATTCAACGTGTGAAAAATGCCAAAGTACAAAGTGAAGGGAAAACTACCGGTAAGATAGGAAAAGGACTTTTCATTCTGCTGGGAGTTGGCGAAAACGATACTCCAGAAGACAGTATTTGGTTAAGTAACAAAATATCAAATCTGCGAATCTTTGATGATGCCGATGGAAAAATGAACTTATCACTTATGGAAATCAAGGGTGAATGTCTGGTTGTCAGTCAGTTCACTCTTCATGCCAAAACAAAAAAAGGCAACCGCCCATCTTTCATAAAAGCAGCTAAACCTCAATTAGCCAATGAATTATACATGGACTTTGTGCATAAAATGGAAATACTCACCGGCGAAAATATTCAGACCGGCTCTTTTGGTCAGCATATGGACATTGATATCTTAGCAGATGGTCCGGTGACTATCATGATAGACACAAAAAATAAAGAATAAAATGATGAAATATATACTACTGACTTCGATACTTATCACCCTTTTGATTTTTGGCGCCTCCTGTTCTGATGATAATATTGACAGTGGAATCAAAGGTTATGTTGAATACGGCGAGGTAGACTGCTCCCTTGACCAGGTATTTTGGAATTACGAACCATACAATGGCATGGTCTATGTAATCAATACCGATTCTGTATCTTCAAATACAGGCAATTATAAAGCAGCTTCTGACAGTGCAATGGCGGAAGAGGGTGAATTTATCATCGGTGTAAAACCAGGCCATTATCATGTATTCATTGAAGAATATCAGGTATTAAACAGCAGCAACGAAGTTACCGTTTATCTTAACCAGACAGCCAATCCGGATTTTTCATTTTATACCTGTCAATGAGGGTTCCAATGATTGCTTTTCCATCCGGCAAGTATACCATACATCCCAATAATGCAAAAATATACATTCCGGGCGTGCTATTATCCATCCAAATTCTTATCTTTATTCCAAATTTACGGATATGACCCTATCGGAAGCACAAAATCTTGTTGATGACTGGATACAGGAAAAAGGTGTCCGCTATTTTGATGAGCTAACCAACTTTACCATCCTGGTGGAGGAAGTGGGTGAACTGGCCCGCATTTTTGCCAGGGAGTACGGTGAACAATCATACAAAGCATCAGACAAAAAATACGCCCTGGAAAATGAAATGGGTGATGTTTTCTGGGTCCTGCTGGCACTGGCCAATCAGACAGGTATCAAACTTGAGGAAGCCCTGATAAAAAATCTTGAGAAAAAAAACACACGTGACAGCACAAGACATATTGACAATCCAAAATTAAATTCATAAACCATGAAAAATTTACATTTCCCACTCAACAAAGAAGAAATTGAAAAAAGAATAGACAAGGCAGTTACGCTACATGATGTCACTGACAAAGGACTTTTAAAGCAGATATTTTCTCTGATTGACCTCACCTCACTGAACACACAGGACAATGATGCCGGCATCATGACAATGGTTGATAAGGTAAATAAATTTTCTGCAAGTTATCCGGATATGCCCGATGTTGCAGCTATTTGCATTTATCCCCCTTTTGTGAAACTTGTAAAAGATAATGTTTCACGTGAAAACATCAATGTAGCGGCTGTTTCAGCAGGTTTTCCTTCCAGCCAGACATACATGTCGGTTAAGCTGGCTGAATGCGAAATAGCGGTTAATAAAGGTGCTGATGAGCTGGATATTGTACTTTCCCTTGGCAAATACCTGGAAGGAGATTTAACCCATTGCAGCACAGAAATCAGTTTAATCAAACAAGCCGTTGCCCCTGCCCATCTTAAGGTGATTCTGGAATCAGGTCTCATGGATAATATCGATGATGTTTATCGTGCCAGTATGCTGGCATTAAAATCAGGTGCAGACTTTATTAAAACGTCAACAGGAAAAGACAAAAAATCAGCTGACCCGGTTTCCGTTTATGTGATGTGTCAGGCAATCAAAGACCATTACGAAGAAACCGGATTTAAGGCCGGTATAAAACCTGCAGGCGGAATTTCAACTCCTGAGGATGCTCTGATATATTATTCCATAGTACATGAAATATTAGGTAAAGACTGGTTGTTTAATGAATTTTTCCGCATTGGTGCCTCCAGGCTGGCCAACAATCTGCTTAGCGCCATTGAAGGCAAAGAGGTTTCATACTTTTAACCGGTTTTTATGATTTTTCTGAAGTTGTCCCTCGTAATCACGGATGCCCGGGACTTATAAGCATCAGTAAATGTTTTACTATTTTGGATTATATTTCCAATTTATTATGATTTACGCGGATACATTGTACTCGCGCAGCGCATCATTCAGTGAGGTTTTCTTATCTGTACTTTCTTTGCGCTTTCCGATAATCAGAGCACATGGGACCTGATATTTTCCGGCATGAAATGTTTTTGTAAAAGAGCCGGGTATCACAACCGATCTTTCAGGAATAAAACCTTTTGTTTCCACAGGTTCACTGCCAGTTACATCGATGATTTTGGTACTTGCTGTCAATACCACATTGGCACCCAGCACGGCTTCGCTACCCACACGTACACCTTCCACGACAACGCATCTTGAACCAATGAAGGCATAATCTTCAATGATAACAGGTGCTGCCTGCACCGGCTCCAGCACACCTCCAATGCCAACACCGCCGCTGAGATGGACATGGTCACCAATCTGTGCACAGGATCCAACTGTCGCCCAGGTGTCCACCATGCTGTATTTTCCTACTCTGGCACCAATATTTACATAGGATGGCATCATAATCACTCCTTCGCTGAGATATGAACCATAGCGTGCAATGGCATCAGGCACAACTCGTACTCCCTGTTCTTTAAAATTCTTTTTTACTGGTATTTTGTCATGATACTCAAAAAATCCGTCTTCAATGGTCTCCATCGGCCGCAAGGGAAAATACAAAATAACAGCCTTCTTTATCCAGTGGTTAACTTTCCAACCGGTCTCTTCCTGTTTATCAGGTTCTGCTACACGCAATTCACCCTTATCAAGTTTTTCAAGCGTTTCAAAAATGGCGGATTTAACATCTTTTTCGTTAAGCAAGTCCCGATTTTCCCAGGCTCTTTCAATGAATTCTATATTTCTTTCCATGATGTTTTGTTTACAATAGTCCCAGTTCTAATTTGGCTTCATCGTTCATTCTGCTTTGGTCCCAGGGCGGATCAAATACAAGATCAATTTCAACATCCTCAACACCATCAGCTCTTTTGACTGCTGTTTCAGTCATCATCACCAGATTATCGGCCATGGGACAATTGGGAGCTGTCAGTGTCATTTGGATTGTGGCTTTGCCATTATCATCAACATCCAGTTCATAAATCAGACCCAAATCATATATGTTTACCGGAATTTCAGGGTCAAATACTTTTCTCAATTCCTTAACGATATTTGTCAGAATTTCCTGTTTTTCCATAAGTTATCATACTTAAAATATTTTTCAAAAAACCTACTTTTGCTGTTCATTGAATGCAAGTGCATAGGCTTTGATTCTCTTGACCATTGCTACCAATCCATTTGAACGTGTTGGTGACAGATGCTGATGTAAACCGATTTCATCAATAAAATATAAATTGCTGGTCAGAACATCTTCGGGAGTTTCACCTTCAAAAACACGTATGAGCAGGGAGGCAATTCCTTTTGTGATGATGGCATCACTATCAGCCTTGAAATGCATCCGGCCATCTTTCATTTCAGCAGTAATCCAGACATTACTCTGACATCCGCTGATCAGGTTTTCTTCACTTTTGTCCTTTTTGTTCATGCTTTCCAGCTCATTACCGAGGTCAACAAGGTAGGCATACTTATCCATCCAGTCATCAAAAACTTCAAACTCCTCAATGATTTCTTTCTGTTTCTTTTCAATACTCATAATGTAAAAAGTCTCTAATTTTCAACAAGTAATCATTCATTTTGTTTATCCTGTACTAAGTATTTTTACCACTTTTTTCAGGCTGTTAACAAAATGTTCTATATCCTCTTTGGAATTATATAACCCAATGGAAGCCCTCAGGGTTCCAGCAATTCCATAGTATCTCATGATGGGTTCTGCACAATGGGTTCCGGTCCTTACTGCAACGCCGTTTTTATCAATCATGGTTCCGATATCATAGGGATGCAAATCTCCAATCAGGAAGGAAATAACCGAAACCTTGTTGTCCGCAGTGCCGATAAATTTTATGTCCGGAACGGATTGCAACATATCCATGGCATACTGATACACTTCATTTTCATGCGCTGCAATATTTTCCATGCCGATGGAATCCATATACATCAGAGCAGCACCCATACCAATTGTGCCGACATAATTTGGAGTACCCGCTTCAAACTTGTAAGGCAGGCTGTTGTAGGTGGTTTCCTCTATGGAAACTTTTTCTATCATTTCTCCCCCACCCTGGTACGGCGGCAATTTTTCAAGCCATTTCTCTTTTCCATACAACACACCAATACCGGTTGGTCCGTACAATTTATGTCCGCTGAATGCAAGAAAATCGCAATCCAAATCCCTGACATCAATTGTCATATGCTGTATACTCTGGGCAGCATCAATCATAACCGGAATATCACGCTCATGGGCAATTTTGATAATTTCTTTTACGGGATTGATGGTACCCAGAACATTGGATACCTGGGTTACTGACAGAATTTTTGTTCTATCGGTCATCATTGATGTAAGCTTGTCAACGGACAGGCTTCCGTCTTCTTCAATCTTCAGCACCTTCAAAACGGCATTTTTTCTCTTACAAACCATTTGCCAGGGTACAAAATTGGAATGGTGCTCCATTTCTGTTATCAGAATCTCATCACCTTCATTTATGAATGCTTCTGCAAATGTATTGGCTATCAGGTTTACCGATTCTGTGGTTCCACGTGTAAATATGATCTCACCGGAGGATTCTGCATTGATAAAATCGGCAATGAATTTTCTTGTTTCCTCATGAACTGTGGTGCTTTTTTCGCTCAGATAATGTACACCACGGTGTATGTTACCATTGTATGTTTCATACACCTCATTCATGGCTCTCATCACCTGAACGGGTTTTTGTGTGGTTGCAGCGTTATCGAGATAAACAAGGGGTTTTCCGTAAATATTCTGTGAAAGTATCGGGAAGTCTTTTCTTATTTTAGCGATATCCATAATTCTTTTCTTTTCTTTTCTCTGTAAAGGTACAAAATGTTTGGTACATGCAATTTGGATACTTTTGAAAAATTAAATCTGTGAAAAATTTGTATGCATACGCCTGATAAAGCTTTGGCAAAGCTATTTGATAATCATGGAAATCTCTTTCATTTCATGTTCGGTAATTTTTCCATCGGCACGTTCGGTAAGAATATATCCATTGTCTCTTACATCAACAATTTTTGCTTTACATGTTAGTTTGCCATCGGTGAAATACTTCCACTCCTGAAAACCCTTCAATTGACCGAGATAATCAGATTTAATTTCAGTATACTTTTCCTGTTGAAGCATTTTGTATCGTTTATTGAAAGCATCAATCAAAAGGTGCAATACCGTATCCGCATTGTGATGGGTAATGCCTTTTTGTTTAAGTGATACAGCGTTTGTACAATCTTCTGAAAATTCGGTCTGATTGATATTGATTCCTATTCCGGCAAGCATAAGCTGAATTTTGCCATTTTGTATTTCTGATTCGATTAGAATACCACAAATCTTTTCATTATCCACCAGAACATCATTTGGCCACTTTATTTGGCTTTGCAGACCCATATTTTGCAATATATCATAAACAGACAGGGCAACGACCATTGAAAAATAAAAATGTCTGTACGGGCTTAAAAACACCGGATACTGAATCAGACTGCATGTAAGGTTCTTTCCTTTTTCTGATTCCCATATATTTTTTCCCATTCCCCTTCCCCGGGTTTGTTCTTCACAATACACGGCGAATGGTATTTTTTTTGTGATTTTTTCTTTCAGGCGAAAAGCTTCCGTATTGGTTGAATCACAGCTTTGTATTTTATTTATATCATATATCATTAAAAACAAATTTCAAGAGCACATTCAGCAAATTCAGCCTGTGCATAATTGGCTTTGATAAAAACACCGATACTGGCATTGAATCCGCTTTGGTTTATTTCTTTCAGGTAATATTTAATTCCCAGCCTGTTACTGTTCCAGGCTTTAATAAATCCCCCAAAACCTTTTTCAATGTCAAAAATATCCCCGTATTCTCTGATGAAAGGTTTCCACATGTCTATACCGAATTCACCGTACACTGCAATTTTTCCCATCATCAGTTCCTGCCCGAAAAACAGGCTCATATAGCTAGCATTTGCCGTGGCATTCTGCTTACTGAGTTTAATTTCAGAGAGAAGAAAATTGTGATAGGCATGGTAAAATCCACCCACAGCCCCAAAGGAAATCCTATAGGCAGCAGACAGGTTTTTGTTTAAGGAAATTGCTGGTGAAATTACCGGATACACAGGTCCTGCAAAAGGCTTCATGGTAGAACCATATGCATGCGCTCCTATTCCCAGCCTTGCTGAAACCGACCATGCTGAATCATGCTGCGGATAGTCAATATTTCTCACAATATCTGATTGACCTTGATACAAGGTAATACCGATTTTTGCTTCCGGTACATTGGCACCGATATTGGGCAAATTGACATGACCGTTTGAAAAATGAAAAGCTCCGGCAGATGCATAAATTCTCCACTGCGGAAACCTGTATCCAATTTCGATCTCACCTTTAGTGTAATTTGTAATCTGACTTCCTATTAATCCGTTTTCCGGATTGTCAAAGAAATGGTATTTGTCAGTAAAGTATGCAAAGCCCAGGCCGGCGGCAAAATTTATCTCCAGGGGTTTGTTTTGTTCCCGGAGTTTCCACCGCAAAAAAGGCTGCAGAGCAAAGGTATTTCCTAAGAAATCGTTGTTTAAATTGCCATACAAAATTTCCAAACCATATTCCGGATAGTTCAGTAGTTTTTCCCAGGCATGTTCACCTTTGGCGGCATGTCCGAATTCAAATCCTGTAAACCATGAAATATTTGTTTCCGGCATCAGGCTGTATGCTTCAAGAATTTTTCCTGGTCCTGATTTGATGCTGTAAAATCCGGTATTCTGTACTTGTTTCTGAGCAAAACACTGTTGTGCAACAAGTATCATCAACAAGCCAGAAAAAACAAGAGTAATTTTCATAAACTACAAGCCGAGTTTATCTGATATTTCAAGCATTTTTCGAATAGGTTTTTCAGCTTTCTTTCTCAGATTTTCATCCAGTACCACTTCAGGCAATTCATATTTCAGACAATTGTAAAGCTTATACATTGTATTAAGTTTCATAAAATTACAATCGCCGCAACCGCAGGATGAATCTTTTGGAGGGGCGGGAATAAATTCTTTATCCGGACTGGCTTTTTTCATCTGATGTATGATTCCTGATTCAGTAGCCACTATATATTTTTGAGCTGAATCTGTTTGTGAAAACTTCAACAGGGATGCTGTTGAGCCGATATGGTCGGCTACAATAAGTACGGGTTTTTCACATTCGGGATGAGCAAGTACTTTGGCACCAGGATTTTCTTTTTTGAGTCTGACAATTTCCTCAAGTGAAAACTCTTCGTGTACATGACATGCACCATCCCATAAAACCATGTTTCTGCCGGTAACAGAATTGATGTAATTCCCAAGGTTTTTATCCGGTCCAAAAACAATTTTCTGGTCTTCCGGAAAACTTTCCACAATGGCTTTTGCATTGGTACTGGTAACCACCACATCTGATAAGACTTTCAGGGCAGCTGTGGTATTAATATAATTGATCACAATATGATCCGGATAGCTTTCCAGAAATTCTGCAAATTTATCTGCAGGTGCTGATTCAGCCAGTGAACAACCGGCATTTAGATCAGGCAGCAGCACTTTTTTATCCGGCGAAAGAATTTTAGCTGTTTCGGCCATAAAATGCACACCCACAAAAACAATAATATCCGCTTTTGTGCGGGCAGCTTCCTGTGAAAGTTTCAAACTGTCACCAACAAAATCAGCAATGTCCTGTAATTCGGGGACAACATAAAAGTGAGCCAGGATAACCGCATTTTTTTCTTTTTTCAATCGTATGATTTCATTTCTGATATCAAGATTTTCATCTATCGGCTCATCAATGTATCCTTTATTTTTCAAGTCGTTTTCCTTATTCATAACATTATTATTATTTATAAATATATATAAAAATTAATGATGATAATAATACGCTGTTAATTCAGTTGGCAAATTTATGCTATTTCATTTGCAATTTACAATTTTTCAATTCTTTTCGGAAGTTATAAACCCAAATGTTAATTGATAAGCTTTGATTTTCAGTTATTATATGATTTAATTAACAAGTGTTGATTACATAGTGATGCTGAAAAAAAAATACAAATTCGGGCAATTTTTCCTGTCAGTTTTTTGGTGATAAATCAGACAAAAAATATGAATAATAAATTGTGTTTTTTAAAAAGGAATTTTAAGCAAATCGCATATTAATTTGTCAAGGATAAATTTTTACTTTTTATTGAAATGATGCAAATCCATTGTGAAAATAATGTTAATACATTAAGTAATTATGAATAAGAGAGTTTGGTTTTTATACATTTGGTTTTTGGTTGCTATTCAGTAAATTAACAGTGGTTAATAAATAAAAAAAGTATTTTTATTGGATTTTATTAAGTTCTTGATTCATAGTAAATCATGACAAAAGTCACTTTTCAGGCATTTTCTAACGGTTAGGGTTTAAACCTTTCTCCTCCTGAAAATTATAAATTTTATGTCAAAGAACTGTGGTATAAAAACAGTAAAAACTGCCCTCGGAGAACAGTTTTTACAATGCTTTCGGATGTATTGCTATTTCATTCAATAGTTTACCCTGATAAGATAATAGTTCTTTTTTCCTTTTTGTACGAGGATGTATTTTTCGTTAATCAAAAATGTAGAAGAAATTTGCACTTCCGGGTTTTGGAATTTTTCCTTGTTAATGGAAAGTCCATTTCCTTTAATCAGGCGTCTTAATTCTCCTTTGCTTGTAAATATATCCGTATCTTCACACAGGAGCTGAAAGATATCTCTACCCTCTTCAATTAATGCTTTATTAACATCATACATGGGAACACCTTCAAATACGGATAAAAATGTTTGCTCATCAATTGTCTTCAATTCATCCTGAGTTGATTTACCAAAAAGAATGTTGGATGCCTGTATGGATTTTTCCAGATCCTCTTTGGAGTGCACCATGATGGTAATTTCTTCAGCCAGCTTTTTCTGCAGATGTCGCATGTGTGGTTCTGCCTGATGTTTTTCAATCAGTGCATCGATTTCTTCTTTTGGAAGTATGGTAAAAATTTTGATGTATTTTTCCGCATCGCTATCCGAAACATTAAGCCAGAACTGATAAAACTTGTACGGACTGGTTTTTTCCGGATCCAGCCATATGTTACCACTTTCTGTTTTTCCGAATTTTCCGCCGTCTGCTTTGGTAATAAGCGGACAGGTTGCAGCAAATGCTTCTCCACCTTCTACGCGCCTGATAAGTTCGGTGCCGGTAGTGATGTTTCCCCACTGGTCAGAACCACCCATTTGCAACTTGCAGTCAAATTCACGGTAGAGATGAAGAAAATCAAAACCCTGGAGCAACTGATATGAAAATTCTGTAAATGACATGCCATCCCCTGATTCGCTGCCAAGGCGTTTTTTAACAGAATCCTTGGCCATCATGTAATTGACGGTAAGGTGTTTTCCTATTTCGCGAACAAATTCCAGGAACGTAACATCTTTTGTCCAGTCGTAATTGTTAAGCAAATAAGCTTTGTTTGTTTTGTCTCCGGAAAAATCAAGAAAATTTTCAATTTGCTTTTTGATACAGTTTTCGTTGTGACGCAGGCTTTCTTCATCCAGCAGTTTACGTTCTTTTGATTTTCCTGAAGGATCGCCAACCATTCCGGTAGCACCTCCCAGTACCACAAGCGGACGATGACCGGCAAGCTGCAGGTGTTTGAGCATCATCACGCCTACCAGATGCCCGATGTGCAGGGAATCTGCTGTTGGGTCAATACCTACATACCCAGTGACCATTTCTTTATCAAGTAATGTATCGGTTCCGGGCATGACATCATGCAGCATGCCTCTCCATTCAAGTTCTTTTAGAAAATTCATTGTTTTCAAAATTATTCCGTTTAATAATCACACAAAAATCACTAAAAAACTGCTGTTTACAAAAATTAGTTATCGACAGGATGTTTTTTTAAATTCTTCAACAGAATGAAAAAATTTGTATTAAATTCTTCAACGCGTTGAAGAATTTAATACAACTTCTTAATTGATTACGATCTTTTGTGTTTCTGATTTGCCGGTGCTGGTTTCAATTCTGATAAAATACATGCCAGAGGCAGGTGCTTCCCACAACAGAGTGTTGTTACCGGGTGAAATTTTTCCCTGTTCCATTATCCGGCCAAGGCTGTTGACAATGGTATAGCTGCCGGATACCAGAGACTTGTCAATTTGTATGCTAAGCTTGCTATTGCTTGGATTTGGGTATACCGATATCAATTTTTCGCTTTTCTTATCATTCATGCTGTGCCATGCATCCCAGTCGTATATGGCAAGTCTGTATTCCCCGGCCTGTAGATTTTCCAGACTTATGCGTTTAATAAAAGCAGAGGTTGATTGGTTTTCTGGTATTTGCCATTCATCACCTGGATTGGCCCGCCATGCAATTTTAAGTGAGTCAAGGCTGTTTGTGATAAAATCGGTATCCAGATTTGGCATAGAACCGGAACTTGTATTGCTAAAGGAAAACTCACCTTTGCCCGAAAAGTCTTCGGGAAAATCGCCTTCAATTTTCCAGTATCTGTGATCGGCAAGTATAATTCCTGGTTCCGGTTTGGTGATGGTATCGGGTTCTGCCCAGTGATGGCTCACGCGCATAAAAACCGAATCGCTGACTGATTCTATATCAGCCTTAAATAAAGCATCTGTAAACAGGCTGGTTCCCGTTGATGAAATAAATTTAGCCTGAGATGTTCTGGCATCCGACCAGCGTTCGAAATAATCCAGCATCACAAATTTTGGATTATAATCCAGGGTAAAGCTGTGGTTTCCGTATTCTCCGTCAAATTCCATTCGTTTTTCCTCTACGGAAAAGTCATCGCGCATAAAGCAAATATCTATGCGGTTGTCATCATATAGATTATCTCTGCCATAAGCCTGTTGTCTTACAAATACTTCAACATCATAATCTGTACCTGTATTGGTGACTGAAAATGAATCGATTTTATAATGAGGATATCCTTTGTCAAAAACCCAGGAATTAAAAAATTCGCTAAGGTCTGTTCCTGTATAGTCAGAAAGAATATCACGCATTTCTTCAGAAGTAATGTCGTCAAGTGCTTTCTGGCTGATCATATGCTGTACTGCCGGGAAAAAATCCTCTCCAAGATAGGCTCTGAGGCTGTGTACCACATCGGCACCTTTTTCATAGGAAGTTGTACCGTATGTAACTTCCGGTGGAACATCGCTGAGCGGATAGAAATCCCCGTCATCTTTATGAGCAGTTAACAATGTGTTTTTGTGTGAATTTCTGCGGTAGTTTCTGGCAGTATTTATGCCATAGAGATATTCGTTGTAAAGTGTTTCAGAATAGGTAGCCCAGCCTTCATTAATCCACATTTCCCCTGCATCGTGGCAGGTGATGTAGTCGCCGAACCAGGAGTGGGATAATTCGTGGGCAATCAGGCTTTCGTATGTCAGATCTCCGTCGATAAAACCATTACCGATGGCAATATTTGTGGGGTGTTCCATGGCACCGCTGTTGAAGGGTACTGCTACATAACCTACACGTTGCCAGGGATAGGGGCCAAACGCATCTTCAAAAGCAGTAAGTATGGAATCCAGATTTTGAAATGAACCCAGGGCGTTATCAGTATTTCCTTCAAAAACAAACAGTTGTACTGGAATGTTCCGTTCAAGTCCCTGATAGGTATATTCAATCGTTTCGTAGGGTCCCACAGCCATGGATGCCAGGTATGTTGGTATGGCATCGGTAAGTGTCCAGTGATGTATCAGGCTGGTGTCATTGCCGTTTATTTGGGTTTGTATGCTATCGAGCAAACCGTTGCATGCAGCTTTGTTTTCTGTTGAAGTGGTGATGTGAAAAGTGTAGTTTGCTCTGTCGGTAAAGTTATCCACACATGGAAACCACACACGTCCGTAATTGTGTGGAATATCCTCAAAACCTACACCCAGATTGAAAGCGTAATTATTTGAGAAATAAAATCCGCCCCATCCCGAAGGGTCTGTTTGTGGGTTGCCATGGTAAAAAACAGTAATTTCCTTGTTTTCCCCGGGATTTAGAGTTTCCCCGAGTTGTATGGAAAGTATGGTATCATTATGAGAAAAACCAAGGTTTTCCGCTTGTGAAATCACGGAATCAACTGTCAGATTCTGCAGGTGAAGGTCCACTTGAGATGCTGCTTCATGCAGAGTAAAGTCAAGGCTGGTATGAGCCTGCATGCTGTAATTTTCAAAATCGAGATTTGTGATGTTGATATCGTAATGTGTTACATCGGTGTTGTCGACATTTACCTGGGAAAATCCGGTCAATGTTAAGCATGCAAAAAGTACAGGTACAATATTTTTTATCATAATCAGAATAATTTGGATTGGTCAGTCAGAGGGGTTTTTCCCAAATGTTCAAAGGCGAGTGCTGTAGTTTCTCTGCCTCTGGGAGTTCGTTTGATGAAGCCTTCCATAATCAGAAAAGGTTCATAGACTTCTTCAATGGTGCCTTCGTCTTCTCCAACGGCGGTGGCGATGGTTTTCAGACCGACCGGTCCGCCTTTGAATTTATCGATGATGCTGGTAAGAATGCGGTTGTCCATTTCATCCAGTCCGCGGGTATCAATGTTCAGCGCTTTGAGGGCTATTCGTGTAATATCCATTTGAATATGTCCGTCGGCTTTTACCTGGGCAAAATCTCTGACCCTTCGCAGCAAAGCATTGGCAATACGCGGGGTTCCTCTGCTTCGGCGGGCAATTTCAAAACAAGCATCATCATCAATCCCTACATTCAGGATGCCGGCGGAACGTTTGATAATGCCTGATAGGGTTTTGGCATTGTAATATTTCAGGTGGCTGGTGATGCCAAATCTTGCTCTGAGCGGACTGGTAAGTAGTCCGGAACGTGTAGTGGCCCCAATGAGGGTGAAAGGTTCCAGGCTGAGTTGAACGGATCTGGCGGCCGGTCCTTTATCAATCATGATGTCAATGCGGTAATCTTCCATTGCTGAATAAAGATATTCTTCTACAACGGGGCTCAGCCGGTGAATTTCATCAATAAACAGGACATCATTTTCTTCTATGCTGGTAAGCAGGCCTGCCAGATCACCCGGTTTTTCAAGTACAGGACCGGATGTCACTTTGAATCCCACATTGAGTTCATTGGCAATGATATTGGCCAGTGTGGTTTTGCCAAGTCCGGGTGGTCCGTGAAGCAAAACATGGTCCAGAGATTCTTCCCGCATTTTAGCAGCCTGCACAAAAATCTTCAGGTTATCCACCACGCTGGCTTGTCCGCTAAAATATTTAAAATGCAGAGGTCTCAGCAGGTTTTCTATTTCCTTGTCGGTATTAGACAGGTTTTTTTCTTCCGGATCCAGATAATCGTTCATATAATTCTTTAATTCAAGTCAAAATTAATTAAAAAAGACCATTACTTCATAAAAATCCGTACAGGATTAGAAATTTAATCAAAATTCTTACTTAACAAAGATTGATTTTACGTCTTTATAGGCATCCCCAAGGAAAAATTTGAGTTTAAGAATATAAATGGGATTTGTTAATTGCAGATTAAGATCTTCGTGATTGAGTAGCATGATGCGGTATCCGATACCACCTCCAAGAGCAAAGTATCTGAGAAAACGGTAATGGCCGGTTAGTGTGGCTTCATAATGTATGATCGGGTACTTGTGAAACACATAGTTGTGCTTGTTCAGGCTGCCGGAAAAACCGGCTCCTCCGATTCCGATTTGTATTGGAAGGCTTCCCTCCCATTTTTCTGTTTGATAAAACACATATTCCGCAAAAATGGAAAAATAATTCAGGTTCAGGCTGGCATGAATGGTATCTGTGGGACCGTTTCCGGTTTGATAGAAATCACGGTAATATGGTGTTGATAAGCCGTAAATGCCAAGGCCGTATTTAAAAGTGTCGTCATGGCTAAGCCCTGCATTCAGTCCCCATATTTTTATTCCCTGGTTGGAGATGATGCTGTTTTTCGCATCAAATCGCAAAAAAAATCCTGGAGTTTCACCAAGTGCTGATTTTATGTCTTCTTCAGGATTCTGTGCACTGCACAAAGCGGAAATCAGCAGAGATCCACTGAGAACAACAGTTGTTATCAGAGCTTTATTCAGGCATGTTTTCAAACTGTTCATTCCACTTATCCCAACGTTTTCCGTTGATTTTAATCAATTTTCCGTTATCATATTTATAAACCATAAACAAACTGCCGTCCATGTGATATTTTTGCCAGATGCCGTCTTTTACCCCCATGATGTATTTTCCGTGGATTTCGGGTTTTCCGTTGATGTACCAGTGCTGATGCAGTCCATCGGGCTCGTTGTTGATATACCTGCCTTCAAAAATCAGGATTTCACCTTTGTAATAATGTTTCCATACCCCGTTTTTTAAGCCCAGTTCATATTCCCCGATTTCTGTTTGATCACCGACATTGTAAAACCATTCACCATTTTTTTCACCATCAAAATAATCACCGCGCTGAATGGTATCGCCTTCAGGGCTCAATTCAATAAATTCACCTTCCCGTTTGCCTTTGTGATAATTTTCTAAGCGTAGCAGTTTACCGTCGGGATAGAACCATTTCCATTCATCTTCGGCTTTGCCGTTTTTATATTCCCCGGTTTGCTCCACATCACCGTCAATGAAGAAAAATTTCCAGGTACCGTGCCGCACCCCGTTTTTAAAAGCCCCTTTAGCTCTGGGTTCCCCACCGGGAAAATAAAATGTCCAGACAGAATCTTTTGCACCCGTATTGTTGGTAAGACCTGTGCCTTCAAGTTGACCCTGATCATCGTATTCCAGTGCTTTTTTAAGCTCACCTTTTTTGGTGTATGCTTTGTGCATGCCTACCGGGATACTGTCAATGAAAGCACCTTCATATTCAAGCTTTCCATTGTCGTAATACGAGCGTTTCATTTCAGCTTTCAGCTTTGTAGCCTCCTCTTCAGCTTTGACCGGTTCTCCAAGCCGGTACTGCTGTTCTTTGACAATATTTCCGGCTCTGTCGTATTCCCGGTGAGTACCATGAAGCTTGCCGTTGACATAATAGGATTCGGTTCTTAACTGGCCGGAATCATAGAAATCTACCCACATACCGGTTTTTTCATCATCCCTGTTTTTCCGGTTAACCATATTGCTTTCTACCAGAAAACCATTGAAATATTCATATAGAGTAACTACTTCACCTGCTTTGTTATATTGTTTTCCAAGCCCGTGTTTTTTGCCGTCTTTGTATTGATACGTATGTATTACATTGCCTGTTTTTTTATCATAATAAGTGGATAAACCGTTTTGTTTTCCTTCATAATACAGCTCTTTGGATATCAGAACACTTTTTGTGCTGTCTCCCGGCTCAATGATTTTGTAATTGAAGGCATAACCATGCTTTTCACCTGCTTTATAATGAATCTTTTTGGTCAGAAAACCATTTTCATTGTAAAATCTCCAGATACTGTCAAGTTTATGGTTTGTTCTTTTTCCTTCAGACCGAAGCTGTCCGTTAGGAAAATAATTTTTCCAGTAACCCTCGGGTTGACCGTCTTCCATATAACCTTCGCTGCTTTTTTGACCATTTGGATAGTAAAAAACATTGTATCCATTTGGATCAATGTCCTTTTCCTGAGCCTGTAGCACTGATCCAAGCAGGATGGCTGATATAAAAAAGATAAATTTCCGCATTTTACAACAAATATCTCATTCTGAATGGTAAAATCATCATTAAATTGTTTAAATTTATCCTTTAAATGTAAAAAACAAAAATTTATTGTGTATGAACTGTTTATTGATTAGTAATTCAACCATGGCCGGAGAGCCGTATCTCGATTATCCTAAGCATGATATTGCTGAATTTCTGGGTAAAGAAAAGGTGACTGCACTTTTTATTCCATACGCCGGTGTATCTTTTAGCTGGGATGAGTATGAAACCAAGGTGAAAACACGTTTTAATGAGGTGGGTCATGATGTGGTTGCCATTCATAAATTTGATGACCCGGTGAAAGCGGTAAAGGAAGCTGATGCCATAGTAATTGGTGGTGGTAATACATGGAATCTACTGCATGAAATGCGGAAGAATAAGTTGCTGGAGCCTATCCGTGAAAAAGTAAAAGGCGGAACGCCTTATATCGGCTGGAGTGCAGGATCCAACGTAACCTGTCCTACAATCAAAACAACCAATGATATGCCCATCATCGATCCCATGGGTATGGATGCGCTGAATCTTATTCCTTTCCAGATTAATCCGCATTTTCTCGACAAAAAAGCCCAGGGTCATGCCGGTGAAAGCCGCGAAGACCGTATCAACGAATTTCTTGTACTCAATCAGGATATGCCGGTTGCCGGGCTGCGTGAAGGCTGTATGTTCATCCTCAAAGGTGATAAACTGAGCCTGAAAGGCATTCATCCCCTGCGGCTGTTTAAATACGGAGAAGAACCCCGTGAAATTGAAACCAGCGAGGATTTTACCTTCCTGTTGAAATAATTTTTCCGACATAAAATTTGTGAAAAAGCATCCTGAGGGGTGCTTTTTTTGATTTGTATTACTGATGAGAATCCCCCGGAAGGTAAAAGCTTATGCCATGCTTTTGGCATTGATGCAACAGATATTCCAGCTTTGCCGGATCAAGTTTATAGTCGCCTTCTTTTTTGCTGATGTCATGGGCATGCAGTACCAGTATGCTGTTTTCATTTGCCGCGCGCTCAAGCCCGTACAGTAAATCCAGACGCCCGATGCGGTAATTTTCATCCATACCGATGGCCAGAAATTTCTCAGGCTTAGGTTTGCTGATGTAAAAACGATCGGCTTTTGGCAGAAACACATGGTCCCGGTTCCAGCCGGCGTAGCGAATACTCAGCCCTTTGCTGATCAACAGGCTGTCCACCTCCGAACAACCTTTGCCATACGGATAGGCATAAGTGATAACATCAATGCCGTTTTCAGCAAACAACTCAATGGCCGGCAGCACTTCGGCCTGATAATAGGCTGTGGCATTTTTGAATGCATCCACATGCTGATGATGCATACCATGGGAGCCAATCATATGCCCTTCTGCCTGAAGCTCTCTGAGTTTTTCAAAATCCGCATCGCTTAGTTCCCCTGGCCGTGTGACATAAAAGCACAGCCTGGCATTGTATTTTTCATACAAATCCATGTGAGCGTACCAGTTATCAATGTACTGATCATCAAAACTCAGCATGATTTTTCCTTCATGCTGTTCAGGAAAATCCGTGCAGGATTGCAGAAAAATCAGCAGAGGCAAAAGCAGGTATGCAATGGGTATGCGCATAAAGCAAAGGTAATGATTTTCGCGATATCATGGTTTTAATGCCGGACAAGGAAATTTGTTGTATCGTATGCTAAACGAAAAAATCATATCCTCTAATACCACTATCCAATAAAATGAATTTTGTTCGCAGCAAAAATTCACCTTGCAGAAAACAGCAAAATAATACCTGTTTCAGATCTTTCGGCAGGATTGTACACGTTAATTTTAAAATCTTCCGGTCATGTCCAAAAAAGTGTTAAATTTACGATACACTAAAAATTAGAGAGCTTATGCGGGTAAATCCCGCATAAGCTTTAGCGCTATATGAAAAAAACCGCTTTCATACTCCTGCTTATGTGCCTGACAAGCCTGTCCTTTGCCCAGGAACGCTTTTATAGCATTTATGAAGGGTGGATGTTATTAAAAGGTTTCGAGCATCATGATAATTATACATTTTTGGGTTTAACTGAAAATGACATGTCTGGTTCACATGAAATATTGTATCATCGGACTTCTTTAAATGGTTTACATCTTAACAGTAATGATTTTTTTATTGATTCATTGATGGCAACAACTTTTGCATTTCATTCACATGCTGTTTATCCTACCACTTCTTCTTTATACTTGTCAGGTTATGCACAATACGATGTGAATCGTTTTTATTCTATGTTGCTTAGGCTTTCAAATGAAACAATGGATACAGTCTATTCAAAAATATACGGAGAATTGATTCCTGATAAACAGGTTTTGTTTCAGACCATCACAATGCATGAATCAAAGCTATTTGTTTTGGGTCGGGCTTTTGATTATGAAACAAAATTTCATCTATCACTACATAAAATGGATACCCTTGGCAACCTGATATACAGTCATGATTATGCACCAACATCAAACCAATCAGATGCAGACGTAGGTAATCCCTTACAGATTGTTCCCGCCAGCGATGGAGGTTTTGCCATCACCTTTGAGGAG